>NZ_MJYA01000065.1:0-5660 GCF_001763075.1 Campylobacter sp. BCW_4321
CAAAACATAATTATTATGATCCAAGAGGTGTTATGACTGATCACAATAAAGCCATAGACGATTTAAATTCAAGATATCAAGGTTTCTTGAAAACAAGAAATGCTCCTGCTAAAGTTGAATCAGAAGGACTGGCATTTGATGTAGAAAAAGCAGCAGGCGCAGCTGAGAAAAAAGCAGGAACTGCTATCAAAGAAAGAAATGAAAAAATCAATGATACTTATAAATAATAATGCACTGAGTCTAGTTTTAACTAGGCTTAGCGGCGATTAATGGTATATATTTCCTATCATAAAGCTATATTTTGGATCATTAATATAATCACTTTCAAAAGTTGATGAGCGTGATCTTAATGAGTCATCAGTATCCTTAACATTCTCTTTTAAAAACTTCTTGATTTTCAATAATGTATTTTTAGAAAACAATTTGCTTAACCTATCTCTGATTAAATACAAAAGACAACAAGTTATTAAAACACTAACAATAGATGCAAGTACTGCTAAATAAATAATTAAGTGCGCTTTATCCATCTTTATTCCTTTCAATTATAACTTATTCATATTTTTAATAAAATTATACCATATTTTAATAAATTTTGCAAGTATTTTTGCTATAAAATGCCTATTTTTTAGTGGTTTTAACGAGGTTCTTTTTTTATTTAACTTGGGAAAATCTTGCATGTGCTATTTTGTTTCTAGCATTAGAACCATCTTTACAAAACAATAGTCGCAATTCTTTTTATTAATTCATGAAGTGAAAATATATTTTCACATTTATTAAAATCAAGATTAAGCAAATTATTCACAATGTTATATTCTTTTTCTTTCATAGTTAAAACCTTTATAAAATTTTCTAAACTAAATAATTTTTAAAACATAGCAAGAATTATATTCAAGAATAGTTTAAAAATATTTTTTAAGATTTATCATGAATGTAGTTTTTATAAAATTAATTGCATTGATTGTCTTGATTTTATTAATATTAGATTTTTAATGATTTGTTTATTTTAATGTTTAATTATATCAAAAGCTTTTTTTATATGATTAATATAGAAAGACTTAATTTATTGGTGGCTGAAGGAATAAAGTGCTAGAAAAAATAAAATTGTATCTGGAAAACTATCGCATTCAAAAGGTATTGTTTGAATTATTAAATTTAGATTTAAAAGAACTAAACTATTCTTGGAATGATAATATTAATTGCTTCTCGTTTTCTGGGGGTATAATTAAGTTATTAAAGTTGAATGAATATTATATAAAATCTTCATTAGTATATACTAAAGATGGACAATGGCTACAAAAGCAAGATGATTTTATTGGTTTACTTAGCAATTTATTTAAACAAGATGAATATAAAGAAATAGATGATTTTGATTTAGGAGTTGTAAAATCAATTTCTTGCTCAAGTTCTAACAACGAAACTAATTATTTTGCTAATATTAATTTATATGAATCTAATATAGATCCTAGAGATATAATTTATTTATTTGGTTTTGATACTTTTCGAGCATTAAATAAAAAGGGTGGATGGGATTTACAGTCATGTATTAAACATTTTCAAGAAGATAAAATTTTAGAATTCACTTATTATGAGTGGGCTGATTGGTATGAATGGAATAATCATAATGGTTCTCATCATTTTGCGGTTGCTTTATACCACTTAAGGAACAACCAAGATAAATATAAAGTTAAAGCTAGGATAAAAATAGAAAAATTAAATCAATATAATTTAAAAAAACTTTTAGAAGAGTATGAAATTTTTATAACCCATGAGGATAATATATATAAAATAAATTCTTTATTTAATCAAATTTTTACAGCACAAGATTATAAAAATTACAAATTAAATAATGATAAGACATATGCAATAGTTTTCAAAAAAAATAAAATAAATAATTTTATTTTAAATATACTAAATAAACTAGATTCAAAGTATTTCTTTTATTGGAATAGGGAATTAAAAAAGCATTCAAATCCAAAATAATGCAAACCAAAAGCCACGCCTCTTTCGGTTCAATGTTTTTTGTTGCAATTGTATTAAGCTAAGACTAAGCGTGGTTTATTTATAATTATTTCGGTTTTTTAAGTGAGATAATCAACGAGTTTGATTATCTCGTTAATTAATTCTAAGACAAGAACTAAAAACTCAATGATCTTACTCATCATGCCTCCTTCTTATAACCGAAAGAGTAGCCATACTTAATACGCTTTAATTGTAGTATTTTTAAATGAATTTTTATTATCTTGTATTGTTTTATTTTACAAAAATTTTGTTTTAGCCTATTATTAATTGTTTATATGGTAAAATTGGTAAAATTCAGATAATTTAGAGTATACAGTTTTAGCCTATTATTAATTGTTTGTATGGTAAAATTGGTAAAATTCAGATAATTTAGAGCATACGGTTTTAGCCTATTATTAATTGTTTGTATGATAAAATTTTAGATTTTATAGGCAAAGCATTTATATTGTTTTAGCCTATTATTAATTGTTTATATGGTAAAATAGACTTATCTAAAAAGCCTATTTTATCAATGTTTTCACTTTCAAATAGTGTTTTTTACCCATTCAGATTCAACTATTGAAAGAACTCTTGCGGTTTTGTAAATATTATCATGCGGATTTAGTATAGTTCTCACGGCGTAATACTGTTCGTTTTTTACCTCTTCTTTTTCAACTACAACTATCGTATCAACTGATTCTTCTTGAAGTTTCAAAGGAATGTATAAAACTACTCTTTGCTTATAAGCTGCAGGAATAATCATCTTTTGAAGATTATAATTATCTTTGATGATTTTCAATTCACCATTAATAATGTGTCCTATGAACCTATCATTTAGTTTTTTCACAATTTCAGGTAATCGCTCTTTTCTCTCAAAAAGATGCAAATGATTTACCCTAAAATCCAATTTACTGTCAAAAATGATTTCATTTTTGAATGTATCATAATCGCTTAAAGATTTAGGTATTTCTAAATCATCTAAAACTCTATCTCCATTAGAACAAAATTTTCTAAAAATATATCCTCCATTTTCCTGCTTTTCAAAGCATGCAAATATTGGAAAAACACCTGTACTATACAAACCTGTATTGAAACATGCCTTTGTTTTGTCTTTATTATAAGTAATAATATCAGGATAGCTTTTATTTTCGTAAATGAACTCAAAATATTTAAATAGATAAGAAAATAAAATATTATTTCCATTTCCCCAAAATTCTTTTTGAGCTATATTAGAAAGCTCTTGGAGTGTATTTAGAAAATTTGGAAAATAGGCAAATTGAAACAACAAAGGTTTCTCTTCAACTTTGTTTTGAATTTGATCACGATTTGAAGTCTTGTTTCTTGTGGTAGCTTTTTTAACATAAACTAAAGAAGGTTTGTTTTCATCTTTTTCAAGATCAAAACCTGCTTCTATTAATGCCTTACTACAATTGATTTTTAAATCATATTTTCTTTTCAAATATTGACTGATATGTCCTGTAGTAACATGGTCAAATTTAGTTTTACTATCTTCATAGGCTTCTAAAATTAATTTTTCTATGTTTTTTTCCACGCTAAAAACCTAATTGTCCTTTCTTATAATCTTCTAAACCTTTCAATAGTCCAAAAAGTATGTCAGAATCAACCGCTCCTTCAATAGGAGTGCCTATTACTTTTCCTGTTGGAGTTAAAATATAAGTTGTTGCGAGTTAATTGCAAATCAACTAAATAAAATACATATATTACAAGTTGTTTTCAAGCAATATGTAATTTTATTTCAATATGTGATACACATTAATACAACTTTACTTCAAGTATAGTTTATGTTTATGTAAATTTTTATTTCAACTTAACTACACTTTTACTACAACATAACTACAACTTGAGTGCAAAAAAACGCTACTTGATAAACTGCATTTTATTTTCAACTTAACTACAACTTAACTACAACATAATTACAACTTGAATTCAACTTTATTACAATTATTTTCAACTTAACTACAATTTGAGTTCAACTTTATTACACTTTCACTACACTTTAACTACAAAAATGTGAAAATTTGCATGTTTTTTGAAGTAAAAGTGTAGTTAATATGTAGTTAATGTTATTTTTACTATAACTTGAGTGTAACTTTATTACAACTTAACTACAAAAAAGAGTTTGTTTAAAATACTATTTTATAGGGTTTTTAATATTAATTTAATTTTTATTGTTGAAAAAATATACTAAAAAGTGTAATAAAAAATAAAATATCAATATTTAGGGCTTATTATGTTAAAACCCTTATTTTTAGGTTCTTTTGCTTTTTTTGAAAAAAATGTAAAAAGTTGAGCCAATGGGCATAATGCAATAATATAGCCTAAATATAGGCGTTTAAATCTTATTGTTGTAGGCAAATTATGCTAATGTTTTACCGACATTTTGCGATTTGTAAAAAGCTTTTAAAATATCTATTTTGTAGGTTTTTAAGCATTGTTGATAATCGAGTTATTGTGTAAGATTTTTGGCAAAAATAGACTTTAGAGCTAAAAACTGCAAAATTTTCTTCATGGCGTGTATTTTTGATTGTGCTTGATTTATAGCGATAATATGAGAGCTAGGGCTTATTTTAGAAGTTCTTGCGAATTTTCAAAAATGCTTTGCAGTTTTGAAATGGGCTGTGGTTTTTGTTTTGTGTTGCGATTTTTGTAGGTTTTTTTGTGTTTTTTTGATTGCAAGTGGGTATCTTGAATGGATATAGGGTTTAAAATGACAGAATTAGCCTTTAAAAGGCTAAAATGATTTTTTTAATGTTTTTATCGTTTTAGGGTTATTTTTTTGATTTTTGGGCGTTTTTTGAAAGAATATCGATTAGTGTTTCAAAATCTTGGATTTCTGATTTGGTAATTTTGAATTTATCTTTGAGGGTTAGGAATTGATAGGCTGAAACTATATCAAGCTTTGGGTATTTGGCTTGTAAATCGATAATGCTCTCATGGTTTTTAACTCTTTTTAGTTTGGCAATAAAAGTGTTTTTTGTTTTTTTGATATAAGCTATAACAGCAGGTGTCATTTTGCTTTTGTTTTCATCTGTTTTGCCATAGATTGAGAGTATGAATGCTAGACAGCTAGTTATATTGATAAATAATTTATCGTTTTTCTCTTTGTGGATTATTTTGCTTATGTAGATTTTGGTAAACCAAGTTTCTATGGCTTTGTGCATTTTGTTTTTTCGCTTGGGCGTGTATTAGTTTTAGACATAAGTTTTCTTCTGTGGTTTTAGTGCTTTATGAAATTATACCGTATTTTTATTTAACTTGGGTATGAAATGAGTATTTTTATATATCAGGGAAAGTTTATGCTAGAAATATGTTTAAAAAATGGCAAAGATAGGGAGTAAATGAGAAAGAATGAGGCAATAAATAAGGCAATAAATGAGGGAATAAATGAGGTGATAAATGAGAGAAAGAATGAGTATAAAGGCTATAAGGATTTGTGTTAAGGATAGCGTTAAGATGAGATTTGAATGCGTAGAATGCAAGATAGGGAGGAATGGGAGATGGGGTATAAAGGGGGTGATAAATGAGGGGATAAATGATGAAAATTATTCAATGAAATGTAGCGGATAAAGAAGGGGGGATAAATGAGGTGATAAAGGGCGAGAAGAAGACTTTTCTATTTCAAAGGCTAAAAATACTTTAGG
>NZ_MJYA01000066.1:0-127425 GCF_001763075.1 Campylobacter sp. BCW_4321
GGGGGGGGTACATAACATTATTTAAAAAACTTTATAAAATTAAAAAACAACACAAAAAAGAACAAAAAATTTATCAACAAAGCATACAAGTTTTTCCTCAACTCAAATATCCAAGTTTAGAAACATGCAGTGATTATGAGCAAGCTTTAAGATATAAATTTCATTTATCCTATATGCTAGGTGAAGTTTTAATCAAGGCTGATAAAACCTGGTATAAAGGAAGTGGATTTAAACTAAAAAATGATATTGAAAAAGCTAAAAAAGAATTCCAAATTTTTAGAGAAATTTTTAAAGAATTCGATCAGATTAGCTCTAGCATCCTTGAAGGATTGATAGATAATAAACAATTATTTTTAAAAAAATTTCTAAGAATAAAAAATATATTAAAAATTCATCAAGACTATAAAACAATATTAGATAATATCTTTCACAATTTTAATTATTTTATACAAAATTTTGATCTTATAGAAGAATGGTTGTTATCAGATGATTTTAATGAAAGATATAAAAAAGGAAATCATCCTTACCCTTCTTTACTTGATCCTAAGAAACTAAATGATGAAAATGAAAAAATCAATTATCATAACATACCTGCTGAACTTGCATGGGATATGAATTTACCCTTACCTGATGGGTATAAGTTTGTGTTTATGCATGATCCAGGTTCTGGGCATTTAGCAATGGAAAGATTTTTATATGAGTGCAATATTAACCTAATAAGCTACTATTTTAGACAAACTACAAAAGAGATGTATCATGTAATTTACGAACAATCAAAAACAAAAAATGCTTTGGCACTTTATGGAAATTTTTGGATAAAAGGAAATTATTTTTTTGATACTTTATCCTTAAAACCTACATTATATTTAACAAGAGATCCGTTATCCAGAATGAAAGCTTATATTAACCACGCTTATCCAAAAAATGATCGTTTTATTCATAATATTTCACTTGAAGATAATCCTTTAAAAGTTTTAGATTGTGTCTGCTACGCTAATGGTTTAGATATAATTTCTATCCAATTATGTAAAAAATATATTTTTGAAGATCATGAGAAGTTATTTTGGGTTCAAAAACATTTTATACATTTGCTAAATCGATGCAATGTATCTTATATAGATATGGAAGAAATTAATTTAAAAAATGCATTCAATACAATGAAAAAACTTGCAAAAAAATTTAATTTTTCACAACCTGATATAAAAAATTTAATTGTATTCCAGACAAGAATGACTGGTATTTTTGATTTTATACTTCCCAAAACTCTTGATATACCAATTGGTAACAAAAAAATTCAAATTATTATAACTACTAAAAATAGAACTGTGGGAAATTTTATTGATATTACAAACAAAATCTTTGATAAAAAATTAAAAAATAAAAATATAGCTTTATACATCACTCAGAAACACTTTAATAAATTATCTAAAAATCATAAAATATTTAATCAATGTCAAGAATATTTATCTTTGTTTTTAATCGAGTTAGAAAAAAAAGTTGAAAATGAACAAAGTAAAAAAATCAATGAAATGAATATATTGGAATATCTTAAGCAAGATTGTGAATCAAGAATAGAATTAAAGAAAATTCTAGATAAAGAACTAATCCACATCAAACAACATCGTCCAGATATAGTAGCTTCTTGGAAGTATTATCAAGAATTTGAAAAAATGTGTAAGGAGTTAGATGGATAAAATTGTTTGCAAAACTTTTTCTAAAGAATTTGCCTTAGGGATTAAAAAATTATTTTTAAAACTATTATAGTTTTGCAGCTTCATTTTTAATTCATATAATAGATTATCTATATCTAAAACTACAGTTCCAAATCCATCTTTGTTATAGTTAAAATAGCCTTGAGCATAAGTATGTTTTGTAAATAACTCATCTTTATCAAATTGATAATAAATCACAGGCTTTTTTAAAACAGCCATCTCAAAAGCCACACTTGAATAATCCGTTATCATTAAAGATGATTCACAAAAAAGCTTTTGCATACTTATTTCAATAGAAGGTATTATAATATAATTTGGTAAATCAAAACCTTCCACATAAGGTCTAATTTGTGGATGAGGATTAAAAACTATTTTATAATCATATTTTTCATATAATTCTTGTAATTTTTTACTGTATAAAAAAGAACCCCATCTATAAAAATACTCACTTTCATAAAATTTTGGATTAAATCTTCTTTTCATTAATTTTTTACTATAAGAACCTACTATATATTCTCTCCAAGTAGGCATAATAAGAATTTGTTTAGTGTTTATTTTATTGTTTTTAAGTAAAGCATCCCATCTAGGAAATCCTGTTAATTTTACCTCTTTGGGAGTAAATTTATAACGATTAAAATCTCCTACTATAGAATTATACTCATCTTGCATTCCAGTAATAAATAAATCAATTTTTCTTTGATTCAACCAAGAAGATAAATCATCTTTTGTGATCCCATGTTGTAAAAATATGAAATCTTTAGTCTTTAAAGTATTTTCTCCCAAGGCTTCAAAAAAATACCTATCAATATGTGATGAAATGAGTTTATCAGCCTTAAAAACCAAATATTTAAATTTAAAACTTTTTGGATCAACCAATTTAAAACCTTCTTTTTTTAGTCTTTTATAATCATGAGAATTTTTTCTAAGGACAAAGACGATATTTTTCTCAGGATGATTTTTCATAACATAGCGATATAAATGTTCAGCATTATCATCAGCCCTAAAGGGCATATCAGCAAAAAGCCATAATGATTTATTTTTAGCCCTTCTTTTTTTTAACTTTTTAATCTCATAAGAAATATCATAAAAAGTACATCTTTTTTCTTGATAGATTATATCAACCTTTTTATCGTTAATAAAACAAATCATATTTTTAGCATCTATAAAAAATTTAAGCCAAATTCTTCTTTCATAGATAAAAACTCGGTTTAAAAAATCATATTGTCTGATTTTTGAACAAGTGATTTTAGCCAACCTATCATCAAAAAGCATTTTAATTTCATCATTAACATCTGCTGTATAAAATTTAATCAAAATTTCATCATTTTTATCATCCATTTGTTCAATAAAAACTTTATCTATAAGTACTTTTTCTTTTTTAAAACAATGCAAAAATCCCATTTTGTGTAAAAACAAAAAAGAATTGAAATTAAATTTTATTATATTTTCATTATCAATAAAATAACAAATTTGATCAAGTAAATCAAGATATTTATGAATTTTAGCTTGATTTATAAAAGATAATTTTTCAGGATGATTAATCAGTTCTTGCACCTGCCAAAATAATTCATACAAAATAACATTTTGTATGAAAATAGGAATTTTATCTTGCTTTGCTACGAAATTTAAAAGTTCCAAATATCCTTTTTCTAAAATTTCCAAATAGTCAAATTTATTTTCATTTTTTTTATCCAAAGTGGAACTTTTATCAAATCTTTTTCTATAAAAATATCTTGCATTTTTTAAAAATATAGATTTTAGATTTAAATTTTTAAATAAATAAGTATTAATAAATTTTCCATCTTCAAAATTTAAAGTCAAATTTTCATCAAAAAAAGTATCTTTAAGATAATCACATCTTAGAAAACATGATGCAGCTGAAAGTTGAATATTTTCATTTAATTTTATATTATCATAAACACTTTTTTTTCTTTTGAATTTAAAATTTAAAGCATGAGTATCTTTATATAAAATCTTTCTTTTTTCTCTATAAAAAATAATATTTGTAGCCACCATAACTATATTATTTTGTTTTTTTAAAAAACTATCTACCTCATAAAAATAATCCCTATCTAAAAAATCATCAGGGTCAGTAAAGGTTACCCAAGGAATATTTAAATCATTTTCTTTTAAATATTTTAAACCTAAATTCCTCGCACTTGCTTGACCACCATTTTTTTTGTATAAATAGATAATATTTTTTGGGTGTTTATTTTGATATTTTTTAATGATATTAGCTGAATTATCAGTAGAGCCATCATCAACACAAATTAGATAAATATTACTTTTAAAATCCAATCTTTGATTAATTATAGACTTAAAAAAATCATCTAAATATTTTTCCACATTATAAACCGCTGAAACTATGATATATTTATTATAGGCTTTGTATTTTTTAGGTTTAAATTGTTTTAGAAAATTTTCTAAGGAAATTAACAAACTTTTAAAGAAGAAAGATATATTTTTTTTATACTTTGTTTTTAACAACATATCAATTTCTAGCATTTTTAGCTCTCAAATCCTCAAAAAACCCCTTAGGATTAAAAAACAATTTTCTTGCCAAACGATAAAATTTAGTATGTGAAATCATAGCGCCAAGATACTCTAAACCTAAAATTTTCATCAAAAATGAAAAAGGTCTTATACTCTTAAGCTCATACAAATAAGGTTTATAAACAAAAGATCTTAAAGGATAAAAGCTTTTATCATGTTTTTGCGCCATCAGCATTTTTTCTTTATCAATGATGATTTGATAAAAAATCCCATCATGCTCAAAACTATAAACTTCGTTAATCAAATAATAAAGCATTTCATACAAATCACACTTATCATTATTATTTTGGCTTAAAAAATCCAAGATAACTTTTTTTTTATCCTCCTTTAAAGTTAAGAAATATTCTTTCACTTGATAAAGTTTTTGCTCGCTTAAAATTAAATCTTGTTTATAATCTAAATCTAAATTTTTTGCAAAAAACCAAGAATGAGGTAAAATTCCTTTTTGAAAATAAAAAATATCACAATAATCTATACCATCAATTTCTTCTTTTATACTTGCATCCAAAAATATTTTAGTGATTTTTTCTTGTTGTAAAAAATCCAACAAAAGTTCATATTTTAACTCCTTAGCTATAAAAAAATCACTTATATTTTTATAAATGATTTCTCCCACATAAACACTAATATCCTTAAAATCATAATTTTGATCTTTAAAAAGCATTAAAACTTTTTCACCTTTGGCTTTAAAAACTTGCAAAGGTTTTAAATCGTGTTTTTTGATATTTTTTAAATGCTTATAAAAAAGCTGATGATTCTTATCTTTATTTTGCATATAAGCATTTTGATTGGGTTCTATATGATAAAAATGATACATATAAATTCCATAAAAACAAGCCTCATAACCAAGTAATGAAAACCAAGATCTAAAACCTTTAAAGTCAAAAAAATTCCAATTTCTAGCATCATAGCTTAAATTAACAGGCATTTTTTCAAAACTCACACAAGTTTTTAAAATTCTAGCAAAAAGATCAAAATCTTCATAACCATGTCCGATAAAATTTTCATCATTTCCGCCCAATCTTAAAAACTGATGTTTATTTATCACGATACTTGAAGTAGAACTTGGGGAAAAAAATTTTACCCAAGTATTTTTTGCTGTAAATAAATCCTCTTGTATTAAAATATCCCAAAATTTATCATCGTATTGTTTTAATTTTTCATTAGCTTCTTTACTAAGATACACTACGGGTAAAACTATCAAAGCATTGATATTTTGAGAAATATTTTTAATTTGAATTAGTTTTAAAATTTTTTCAAAATTATCCAAAGAAATATAACAATCCACATCCAAAAACAAAAGAACATTTGAATGCGCATAACTTGCTCCTAAATTCCTACATCTTCCTTGAGAAAAAGCTTTTTGATCCATATCTTTAAGATAAATATGATGGTTTGCTTGGATAAAATTTTTAAGCTCGTGATCTTTAGATGAATACCCTTCAACGAAAATAAATTCTATATTCTCATCGCTTTGAAAAGATTTAGCCTTTTTAACAACCCTTTCTTCTATATAAGGACGCTCCTTACTTAAGCCAAAAGGGATAATAACAGATAAAAGAGCCATTAAACATTTCCTATAGCATAAAGTTGGATAATCCCTACAACTTTTTCTTCTTTCCCTACTATAATTTCTTTAATTTTATGTTTTAGCATGATTTCTTCTGCTTCACTTGCCATAGCATCAGCATCGACTACTTTAGGATTAGTGCTCATGATTTCTTTAGCTTTAAAATCAAATCTTGGCTTATCACTTGCCTTTAAAGCACGACGCAAATCTCCATCGGTAATAATGCCAACCAATTTTTCATTTTCAAGCACCACACAAAGCCCTAGCTTTCCACTAGTCATCACATCAACAAGATCATTAAATTCGGTATCAGGATGCACTATAGGAAGGTTACTTGAAACCATAAGATCTTTTACCTTGGTTAAAAGCTTACGTCCCAAACTTCCCCCTGGATGAAAAAGGGCAAAATCATCGGGCTTGAAATTTCTTACCTTCATCAAAGCAGCCGCTAAAGCATCCCCCATAACCAAAGTTGCCGTTGTCGAAGACATAGGAGCAAGCTGTAAAGGACAAGCTTCCTTTTCCACAGCTATATTTAAAAATATATCGCTTTGCTTTACAAGGGTAGAATTTTTTTTACCACACATTACTATAAGTGGAATTTTACGCTTTTTTATGGCTGGAATGATTTTTAAAATTTCTTCAGTTTCTCCTGAATTTGAAATAGCAATTAAAACATCTTCGGAAGTTAACATTCCAAGATCTCCATGCAAAGCCTCTCCTGGATGGATGAAAAAGCTTGGCGTTCCTGTACTTGCTAGAGTAGCTGCTATCTTAGCACCTATATGGCCTGATTTACCCATACCACTGACTATACAACGCCCTTTGGTATTTAGCATCAAATTCACAGCTTGATTAAAATTTTCATCTAAGTTTTTAGTCAAATCCAAAATAGCTTGCGCTTCTTTTTCAAAAACTTCTTTAGCTATTTCAAGAGTATTCATTTTTAAACCTTAAAGATTAAGCACAACATTGGTTGCGATAGCAATTTGATAAAGAATTTGAGTTAACATTGAAAAAATTTGCAAATTCTCACTATCCACTTTTGGCAATACCAACACAGAATCGCCTGGTTTCATATCTATACCGCTATGATATTTTTCAGCTTTTCCATTGCTTCGTATCACCAAAACTTTTGAAGTATCCGCTCTTTCTCCATAACCTCCTGCAAGATTGATATAATATCTTAAATCTTTACCCTTATCATACACAAAAGCCCCAGGTAAAGAAACCTCGCCTTGAACTATGACAAGATTATTCTTACTTGGTACATTAATAGTATCACCATCTTCTAAAATAACCGAATTATAAGATTTTGGATTATCGATGACAATTTGGCCTTTTGGTTGCACTTGCTTAGCTCTTTGGATAAATTCTAAAATCGTTTTTGCTTGTTGAGCTCTTATAGCTGCACCTTGAGATGTAACAGAACTACTAGTTAAAGCTAGAGTTTCAAGCTCTTTAAGCTGAGCATTGATAAGTTCTTTTTGAGTTCTAGCTACACTTTTTCTAAATACTTGCAAAGCTTGCATGTTTGATTGCGGATTAGCTTTGATTAGTTTAGAAATATCTTCTAAAGTCGTTCCTTTACCCACAACCAAAGTTTTTAAACCATTATGCTCACCATTTATACTTATAGTTATATTTTCAGAAACATACTCAGGGCGAAATTCTACCTCATCTCCCGTTCTAAGCAAAACTTTTGAAAATTGCATTTTATTATAAGCACTGACATCAAGTTTATGATCTTCACCATAACTTTTTACGATAGCATTAGTCACGATAGGTTTAGCACCTGATACTCTAGCTAAGTCAGCTAAAGTTTTAATATCATTAGAAAGTTCAAAACGAAAAGGTTTTTGCACATCACCGTTAACAAAAGCGTAATTTTGAACATTTCCCACTAAGATAACATCTCCGCTTCTAAAAGGAAAAAGATCCATTTGCCCCTTTAGTAAAAAATCATATAAATCTATATTTTTTATCACGCTGTTATTGCGCAAAATTTGAATATCTCTAAAACTTCCATATTCTAAATTTATACCCCCTGCTTTATCAAGATACTGTATTACTGAATCCGAACTAAGTCCTTGATAAAGTCCTGGAGCATTAACACTTCCTGTTACAAAAACACTGACATTTTGATAAGCATTCATATCTGCATAAACAAAAACATTGCTTTTATAGATTTTATTAACACGTGCTTTTATAACACTTACAAGAGCACTATTTTTCACACCTAGTAAATTTACGGCTCCTACTTTAGGGATAAAAATATTTCCTTGAGAATCCACCACTAAAACTTGCGAAAACTCAACAGCTCCCCAAATTTTAAGACTGATTTGATCACCAACTGCGATCTTATAATCTGGGTTATAAACTCTTTGATTGTAATTTTTAAAATTTCCATTAAAAAGATGAGCACCAAATACTAAAATTTGATGAATTTTTGTAAGATTATTTTCTTTATTTGCTATATCATAATTTGAGCTTAAATTTTGATCTATACTAGTTGTAATAGAACCTTGATCTTCCGCTGAAATGATTTGTGAAACATCTACAGCTCCAAAACATAAAATACAACTAAAAAATAAAATTAATATTTTTTTCATTTTAATACTTATGCTCCTCTATTATCATTTTAATAAATTTAACAATCCCAAAAATCAAAGATAATACAATAAATGCTGTTAAAATATCATAAATTCTTTCAGGATATTTTGCGCTTTCTGGAATATCTGGACTTTGAATGATAACAAGTTGTTTTATTTTTCTTAATGCTTCTATTCTAGCACTTTCATAAGCTTTTAAAGCTGCTTCATAAGCTTTTTGCGCAAAAGTAGCTTCTATAGTTAAATCCTGAAATTTAGCAGCCAAATCATTAAGCTTTTGAGAAGAATTGTTAGCTGAAATTTTAGATTTTTCCCTTAAAAGTTGTTTTTTGATTGCTTCAATTTCTGCTTTAAGTGCCACTACTTCAGGTGCTGCATCGTTCATATAGCTTTGTAAAGTTAAAAGTTTAGCTTCTTTTTGAGCTAAATTAGCCTCAATTTGCGCAACCAAGCTTGCTTTGGTTTCAGCTTGCTTTAAAGGATTAAAAACTCCATATTTATTTTGAAAAGCAATCAAATCATTTTGTGCTTTTTGATAACGTTCTTTGTATTTTTGTACTTCATTTTCAGC
The DNA here is from genome assembly GCF_001763075.1 of Campylobacter sp. BCW_4321. Lineage (NCBI taxonomy): Bacteria > Pseudomonadati > Campylobacterota > Epsilonproteobacteria > Campylobacterales > Campylobacteraceae > Campylobacter > Campylobacter sp. BCW_4321. Next base: position 9,019 of record NZ_MJYA01000066.1, read on the forward strand.
AAAAGCCATTTGTTCCCTAGCTGCTTTATGAGAAATTTCATTGATAAACTTTTCGCTTTCTTGCATAATAGTTTGAGCAATCAAATGAGCTGATTTAGGTGTAAAACCCTCTACTTCAACTTTTAAAAGTTTAGTGGTTTCATCCGTATGAACCTTAACTCTTGCTTGATAGTATTTAAGATAAGATTCTATCGAACTTGAATCCCAAATTTTAAAAGGTAAATCTATATGTTGTTCTTGATAAAGATTTTTAAGTTTGATTTTTTCATCCAAAATCTTTAACATATCACTTGATTCTATATAACCTTTTAGATAATTTAAATCTTCGCTTGCTGTAGAAGTACTACTAAGCAAAGACAAGATTCCACTTGTTTGAACACTTTCTCCACTTGTTGATCTAACATCTAAAATCATCGTGCTTACATATCTTGGTGCTGCAATCAATGTATAATAAATCACAACAAAAATCATTATAAACCAAACAATTTTAAAAGAATCAAATATGCTTAGATCTTTGATTTTTTCTAATAAAGTTTTATTTTCTTCCATTAAGCTTTTCCTTGATATACAGATATTCCTTCATCTATATCATCATAAACCGCAATTTGTCCATTTTTCATATAAATTATTTTATCACACCATTCTTTAATTTCAGCTACATCATGAGATACCATAATCACTTTTGATTTGCTTAATCTTTCCCTATATAATTTCACGCTTTTTTCCCTAAAAGCAGGATCTCCAACAGCCCCTGCTTCATCGATCAAATAATAATCAAAATCAAAAGCCATACTAAGTCCAAAAGCTATCCTAGCACTCATTCCCGAAGAGTAAGTCTTCATAGGCTCATCAAAAAATTTCCCAAGTTCTGCAAAATCTTCTACGAATTTTACTTTTTCTTGAAGTTCTTTACCCTTATATCCATACACTCTAGCTACAAATTTAGCATTATCTCTAGCGGTTAAAGAACCTTGAAAAGCTCCATTTAAACCCAAAGGCCAAGATAATTTTTTATTGGTAATTATCTTACCACTATCAGGAAGCTCTGCTCCACTTAAAAGTCTCATAAGAGTGGACTTACCTGCGCCATTACCTCCCATCAATCCTATACTACAATTTTCAGGGAATTCAAAAGTAAAATTTTTAAAAACATAATGCCTTCCACCGCTAAATAAAGGATAAGATTTAGTTAGATTAATTAGCTTTATCATTCTTTTTTTGCCGCCGTTAAAGCTTGTCTGTTATAGTAATAGACAAAAAGTCCTATAAACAAAACAAGTAAAATCCAAAATATAGCATAAAAATAACTATATTCATCTTGCAAAGGATAATTCTCAAAAAAATTAAATCTTAAAAGCTCCATTATGTGAAGCAAAGGATTATAATAAAATATATCAAGTAAAGGTCTTGGCATAAGCCAAGTAGGAAATATAATCCCAGAGCTCCAATAAAACACTATGCTAAAATAAGCTAATAAAATTCTTAAAGGCTCTACAAAATGCCAAATAATAGCAAAACAAATCCCCAAAGCAAAAGCTGAGCACATAAGTAAAAAAATACAAAATAAAACTCCAAGTAAATGAACAGGAAATACATCAAATCTAAAAAACCATCCCGCAAAAAAAAGCACAGTGATAAAAATCACAAAATAAATACAAAATTCAAGCAAAGTTCTAGCAATAAATACATGTATAGGCTTTACAGGTTTATAAGCAAAAAGAGCCAAATTTGCTTGAGTACCATTCATAAGTTGAGTTACTATACTTCTAAACATAAAATAAGGCATAATACCTGAAGTCAAAAACATAAAAATAGAAATTCCTTCAGGCATAACTTGATGATAATATTCTCTTATGATAGTGACAATTACCGTGATGGCAAGTGTTATTGACATTGGTTCTCCAACTACCCAAAGATAACCCAAATGCCTATTAGCGCCAAATCTAGTTTTTAACTCTCTAAAAAATAAAGCGTGAATTACATTTAACATTTATTTTCTATACCTAACAATTTACATAAAATATAATCATAACTCATTTTTTTAAACAAAACAATAAAAAATTACTTTCTGTAAAATTCAAGCTTTTTACTAAGTCCTAAAGCATTGTTAGTAAATTTAAGCCAAAAAAGCTCTAAGGCATAAATTTTTACACTTTTATCAAACTTAGCAAAGGGAAATTTAGAAAAATAAATTTTCATTTGTTCCTTGTTTGCGATTCTAAACTCGGCCTTAGCTTGCACACCTTTTAAAAAGGCTATTTTATTTTCTTTGGCTATATTAAGTGCTACACTTGAATTTTCACTGGCTAATCTTATGTGCTTAGTATCTTCATGAGAAGCGATAATAAAAGCTAAATTCTTCTCATCAAAAACATAAAAAGCACTAGCTGTATAAACACCTTTTTCATCAATCATAGCCCAAGATAAAAGCTGCTCATTTTTTATAAATTCTAAAATTCTTTCATCCATATTGTAAAAATTATACTAAAATATTTTTAAAAATAACCGATTTTTAATTTAAACTATAAATATAAGGGGAAGAAATGCAAATTGATGTTAGCAAAAACCAAAGTTTTTCGATGGATTATACAACAAAAAGTGGCAAACATTTAGCCCTTTCTATGTATGACAATCAAAACGTAAGTTATGCAAATAATGAAGAAGGTAAAACTCTTAATCTTAAGCGTCAGTATGGCTTTAGCTTTACTTTTGAAGGCTCTAAACTCACACAAAATGATCTTGATGAAATTAAAAATGCTATGAAAGAAGTTGAACCCATGATCAAAGACTTTTTAGCAAATTCTAAAGTCGGAGAGTTAAAGCCAAAAGAAATTATAGAATCAGCTATGCAAATGGCAAATGTTCTACCAACACCAAATGATGTAAACCATCAAAATGCTATTATGAATAATTTTACAAATAAACTCAGTGATTTACTAAAACAAAATCAAACAGATGATAAAGATATCAACACTTCTATGCTTGAAGATAGCAAAAAACTTCTCGATGAAGTTTTAGAACAAATGAAAAAACAACTTGAAAAACAACAAGAAAAAGCCAAGGAAAATCAAGATAAGACAGATGATAGTTTAAATCTTTACGCTTAAATCATATAATATTAAAAATTATCAAGGAGTTTTTAAATGACAAATATCGAAATTTTAGAAAATATGCTCAAACTCCAACAAAAACTCAACGATGAAACCAATGGCTTAAATTGGGAAAATGGCTATACCAAAGAAGGAAAACTGATCAGTTGGAGACGCTGTGTATATATGGAATGTGCAGAACTTATAGACTCTTTTGCATGGAAACATTGGAAAAACATTTCAAGTCCGACAAATTGGGAAAATGTACGCATAGAGATTGTCGATATTTGGCATTTTATCTTAAGTCTTTTACTTGAAGAATATCGCAATAAAAACGGAAATGATTTTAAAATTATAGCCAATGAAGTGATTTCAGTGAGTGTATTTCAGGATTTTTGCAAAGAAGAAGAATATCCTAGCGAAAGCGATATTTATGGTATTTTAAATGATATAGAGCTTATTATCCACAAATGCAGTGGCTTTGGATTTAATCTTGGAGAATTACTTTCAACCTATTTTACCCTAGCTATTAAATGCGGGCTTAATCTTGAAATTCTTTATAAAACCTACATAGGAAAAAATGTTTTAAATATTTTTAGACAAAACAATGGCTACAAAGATGGCAGCTATAAAAAAACTTGGAATGGCAAAGAAGACAATGAAGTTTTAGCTCAAATTTTAGAACAAGAGCTTGATTTTGATACTATTTATAAAAAACTAGAAGAATGCTACAAAAAGGCATAATTTGGATATTTTAAAACTTGCGATCAAAGATTTTTTAAGTCTTAAATTTTTAAAATTTGCCTTAATTCCTTTGATTTTTAGCCTTGTACTGATACTTTTTTTAGGAATACTTGGCTTTTCAGCTTTGCTGGATTATTTTAATTCTTTATTTAGCGTTGGAGAGGATTCGTTTTGGGCGTGGTTTTATGCCCTTCATTTTGTGCAAATTTTAATCACCATCATAAGTTTTTTATTTTCAGGTTTTATTGTTGTTTTTGCTTCGGTTTTTTTAGCCCTTTTTATCACTTCTTTTCTTACCCCTTTTATCGCTAAAGAAATCAACCAAAAATATTACCATTATGATAATACAAACGAAGTTTCAACCCTAAAAACTATCTTTAAATTTTTTAAAATATTTATAAAATTTATAGGGATTTTATTGCTTTGTACCTTGACTTTATTTTTACCTTTTATCAATATTTTTGTATATTATCTTGCCTTTTATTATCTCTTTCACAAACTTTTAATGATTGATATTACAAGCACGATTTTAGACAAAGAAAGTTTTAAAAATTTTCATTCTGATTTTTCGCCTTTAGAGTTTAAATTTAGCACTCTTTGTTTTTATCTACTCTCATCAGTACCACTTTTAGGACTTTTTTTGCAAGTGTTTTTTGTGATTTTTCTCACACATTTAGCCTATCAAAGAATTTTAAAACTAAAAGCTAAGACTTGAAATATCGATTTTATGATTATATAAATAAGCTCTTAAAAGCTTTGGAATTTTAGCTATTCTGCACTCTTCTTTAAAATTTTTAGGTAATTTTTGACAAGTTTCATACTCAAAAACAATAGCTTGTTCGTTTTTATATACAAGTGCTATTTTACCACCTAAAACACAATCACCCTTTAAAAGCTCTTTTCTTTGTGCCGTACTTAAAAGTAAACCTTTCATTTTCACCGCTCTAGCGATCAAGCTTTCATTTTTAGGGCAAATAAGAAGTCCTTGAATTTCTTTGATATTTTCAAAATCATAAAGTTTTTTCCTATCTTCATCAAGATAAAAAAAGCTTCTTTTTAAACCCTGATGAAATTCACTCACAAAGGCATTAGAAAAATTTTTTCTCATATAATTTCTAAAATATTTTTCATTTTCATTACTTTCATCATGAAAATAAAAAATATCTTTTTCTTTTAAAAAAGATGAAATTTCATCTTTACTTATAAAGAGTAAAGGGCGTAACAGTGTATAATTTGAGCGTTTTTCACACTCTTGCATACCTAAAATTTCAGCTAAACCTGCGCCACGAGAAAGTTGCATTAAAAACCATTCAAATTGATCGTTTAAATGATGCGCTAAGATAAGATGATCATAATCTTGCTCAAGACAAATTTTTTCAAAAAAATCATAGCGAAAATCTCTAGCTTTTTTTTCAAAATTACTTTGAAATTTAGGAGCGTGTTTTATAAAAATTTTTTTATGAAATTTCAAAGCAAGTTCTTTAGCTTTTAACTCTTCTAAATCACTATTTTTTCTAGTTTTATAATTTATCATCACAAGATCAAAGTCGATCTTTTCTTGTATTAGAAGATAAAAAAGCGCACTAGAATCACTTCCATAAGAAAAAGCGAGTAAATTTTTACCCCTTTTTAAAAGGGCTAAAATTTCATCTTTAATTTGCATCTACTTTTCTTAAAGCCTTAGCAAGGAGCTTTTTATCAAGGTTTTGTAAAATTTCACATTCATAAATTTGCCCCATTTCTAGATTTCCACATTCGCTTTCATTGATAAGAATTTCCCCATCAATCTCTCTATCCCATCTTAAATCTTTAGCTGCAATGAAAAACTCTCCCTCACTACTTTCTCCCGTGCAAACTACTAAACACTTTTGCCCTACTTCTTTTTCAAAACTTTTTTCTATCACTTTATCAACAATTTTTTCTATGATTTTAAGTCTTTTATTAATCACTTTAAAAGGCACTTGCTCCATATCAAAAGCGGCCGTATCTTCTTCCTTAGAATACGCAAAAACGCTTATCCTATCAAAACCAAAATCTTTAACAAACTCACAAAGCTCTTCAAAATCCGCCTCACTCTCACCTGGATGTCCTACGATAAAGCCCGTGCGTAAAAAACTATTTGGCGCACTTTTCATTAAATTTAGCATTTCTTTAAGTCTTGTGCTATTTGCCCCACGCTTCATGATTTTAAGCATATTATCACTTATGTGCTGCAAAGGCATATCAAAATAATTTACAAAAATTTCAGAAGCTATAATGCGTTTGATCAAAGCTTCACTCGCACTCGTAGGATAAAGATATAAAATTCTAGCCGCTCTTATGCCTTTGATTTTTTCTACCTCATCGATCAAGCGTATAAGCCCATCTTTTTCACCCTTATCAAACAAATAAGAACTCGTATCTTGTGCAATAAAAGAAAAGTCCTTATAACCTCTAGCCACCAAATCTTTAAGCTCAGCTATAATGCTACTTATCTCACGAGATTTTAACTTGCCTTTAAAACTTGGGATGGCACAAAAAGAGCATTTTTGATTACAACCTTCGGCGATTTTTATAAAAGCATGGGAATTTGAACCTGTGATAATACGTTTGGAATTTTCACTTTGCAAATAAGTCGAATTGGAAAATAAATTTGTTTTTTTAAGTATCATTTCATCGATTCTTTCATAATCACCCACACCTGTGAAAAGATCAACCTCAGGAAGTTCTTTCATAAGTTCTTCGCGGTAACGCTGCATCAAACAACCCGTAACCACCAAAAGAGAATCTTTTTTTCTTTGTTCGTGCAAATCTAAAATCGCATTAATACTTTCTTTTTTTGCACTATCGATAAAACCACAGGTATTTACGATTAAAACATCGGCTTTGCTTGGTTCATCGCAAAGCTCATAAGCACTAAGGCGTCCTAGCATGATCTCACTATCGACTAAATTTTTATTACAACCTAAAGACATAAGATAAAGTTTTGACATTTTTTTCCTATATTAAAGTTTTCTTTTGATATAATTTTTGATTTTAAAAATATAATTATAGCAAAGAAATTTTATGGATAATTACGAATTTAGCGAACTTTTAAAAACTTTAAAAAACAAAGTCGGCAACATAGCCTCCATCATCAAGCCTGAAAATATCCAAACAAGGCTTAAAGAAATCGAAGAACTTGAAAATTCTCCTTCTTTTTGGAGTGATGTCAAACAAGCAGGGATCATAGGCAAAGAAAAAACCAAAATCACCAATCTACTTAAAAACTATGAAAATGCTTTTAACACTCTAAATGACGCAAGCGAACTTTTCGATCTAGCCAATAGTGAAAACGATACAGAAACGCTTGAAGCTTTATTTAACGACGCACCAAAACTTGAAGATACCATCACAAGTCTTGAAATTTCCATGCTTTTAAGTGGGGAAAATGATGGTAAAAATGCCATTGTTTCTATTCACCCAGGTGCAGGTGGAACGGAAAGTAATGACTGGGCAAGCATACTTTATAGAATGTATTTAAGATTTTGCGAAAGAGAAGGTTTTAAAGTCGAAACTCTAGACTTTCAAGAAGGCGAAGAAGCAGGGCTTAAAGATGTGAGCTTTTTGGTTAAAGGCGAAAATGCTTATGGTTATTTAAAGGCTGAAAATGGCATTCATCGTTTGGTAAGAACTTCTCCTTTTGATAGTGCAGGACGCCGTCATACAAGCTTTTCAAGTGTTATGGTAAGCCCTGAACTTGATGATGATATAGAAATTGAAATCGAAGAAAAAGACATAAGAATAGATTATTACAGAGCAAGTGGTGCAGGCGGACAACATGTTAATAAAACAGAATCAGCTGTGAGAATCACACATTTTCCAACTGGTATAGTTGTACAATGCCAAAATGACAGAAGTCAGCACAAAAACAAAGCCACTGCTTTTAAAATGCTAAAATCTCGCCTTTATGAGCTTGAACTCATGAAACAACAAGATAGTGCTAATGCTGGAGAAAAAAGCGAGATAGGCTGGGGGCATCAAATCCGCTCTTATGTACTTTTCCCTTATCAGCAAGTCAAAGACAATCGCAGTGGAGAAGCTTTTTCTCAAGTGGATAATATCCTTGATGGAGATATTAAGAAAATGATAGAAGGCGTTTTGATTGCTTTGAAAGCAGAATGATAAAAGGATTAAAATGACTTTCAATCTTACCCATCTAAGACAACTTGAAAGTGAGTCTATTTTCATCATGCGTGAAGTAATATCTGAATTTGAAAAGCCAGCTATGCTTTATAGCATAGGTAAAGATAGTTCAGTGATGCTTCATCTTTTACAAAAAGCTTTTTATCCAGCCACTCCTCCTTTGCCTTTAGTGCATGTAGATACGACTTGGAAATTTAAAGAAATGATAGAATTTCGTAATAAAAGAGCTAAAGAACTCGGTATGGAACTTATCGTTTATACTAATCCAAAAGGCAAAGAAATAAATATATCCCCTTTTATACATGGCTCAAATATGCATACAGATATCATGAAAACTCAAGCTTTAAAGCAAATGCTTGATTTATACGAATTTGATGCTGTTTTTGGAGGAGCTAGACGTGATGAGGAAAAATCACGAGCAAAAGAGAGAATTTATTCCTTCCGTGATGAAAATCACACTTGGGATCCTAAAAATCAACGCCCAGAACTTTGGAATTTATATAATGGACGCCATAAAAAAGGAGAATCCATAAGAATTTTTCCGCTGAGCAATTGGACTGAACTTGATATTTGGCAGTATATATACCTTGAAAATATTCCTATACCAAGTCTTTATCTTGCCAAAAAAAGACCTATAGTTGAATACATGGGAACAAAAATTTTAGTTGATGATGATAGAATGCCAAAAGATTTAGCAAAAAATGCTAAAGAAGAAATGGTAAGATTTAGAACCTTAGGTTGCTATCCTCTAACCGGAGCCATAAATTCAAATGCCACAAGTGTTTTAGATATCATAGAAGAACTGCTTCTAGCTACAACCAGTGAAAGACAGGGAAGACTTATAGATAGTGATGAAGAAGCTAGCATGGAAAAGAAAAAACAACAAGGATATTTTTAATGCAAAGTGTAGAAAATTATCTAAAAGAACATGAAAATAAAGAACTTTGTCGTTTTATCACTTGTGGTAGCGTTGATGATGGAAAATCCACTCTTATAGGAAGATTGCTTTATGATACTAAAGCTCTTTTTAGCGATCAATTAAGCACTCTAGAAAAAGATAGTAAAAAAATGGGGAATGCCGGAGATAAACTTGATTTTGCACTTTTAGTAGATGGGCTTGCAAGCGAAAGAGAACAAGGCATTACCATAGATGTGGCTTATAGATTTTTTACCAGTAATAAACGCAAATTTATTATAGCTGATACACCAGGGCATGAACAATACACTAGAAACATGGCAACAGGAGCAAGTACAGCAGATATTGCTATTATTTTAATTGATGCAAGAAAAGGGGTTTTAAAGCAGACTAAAAGGCATTCTTATATAGTGAGCTTACTTGGTATTAAAAATTTTATCATTGCCATTAACAAAATGGATCTAGTTTCTTACGAAGAAAAAATCTTCAATGATATTTGTAAAGATTATGAAAAAATCATCCCTTATTTGCAAGAAGGTATCCAAACACATTTTATTCCCATTTGTGCTTTAAATGGTGAAAATATCATTCAAAAAAGTAGAAATTTATCTTGGTATAAAGGCGAAACTCTACTTGCACTTTTAGATGAAATTAAAATAAATAAAATCATTCAAAATGATTTTATCATGCCTGTGCAGTATGTTAATCGCCCACATTTAAATTTTCGTAGTTTTTGCGGAAATATAGCAAATGGTTATGTAAAATTACAAGATGAAGTTATAGTCTTGCCTTCTATGCAAAAATCTAAAATTAAAAGTATCATTACAAATGATATTAAAGATTTAAGAGCTTTAGATGAAAATGAAATCATTCCAAGTCAAAATGAAGCTTGTGTTAATATGGCCGTAAGTTTATGTTTAGAAGATGAAATCGATATTTCTAGAGGCGATATTTTGACATCTATCAACCATGATCTTAAAATGAGCAATGCTTTTGAAGCTATGATTATATGGATGAGTCAAAAACAATTAAATCTTAATGAAAATTATCTTATAAAAAGAGCTCATAATCTTTGCAATGTTAAATTTGAAAATATTAACTATAAAAAAGATATCAATACTTTTAAAGAAGAAAATGCCTCAAATTTAATACTTAATGATATTGCAAATTGTACTTTAAAACTAGATAAAAATTTAGCACTTAAAGAGTATAAAGATAATAAAACCTTAGGATCATTTATTATCATCGATAAATATAGCAATGAAACCTTGGCCGCAGGTATGATAATAAAAATTTTAAATTCACAGCAAAGCCAAAGAATTTACACTCAAGCTGAAATAGAATTTAACGCTTTTATAAGAAAAAACTATCCAGAATGGGGGTGTAGAAAAATATGAAAATCATAGTAGGTATCACGCTTTTAATTCTACTTATATTGCTCATACGCAACAAAATAAAGCCTGCTGTTTTATTTGGAAGTTTGGCAGGATTTTACTACGCTTTAGGTTATCTTGATTTTAAAACTTGGATAAGTTCTTATACAAATGATTCTTTAATTTCACTCATGTTACTACTTTTAGTTTCTATCGCTGTTGAAAAAACTATCATTATAGAATGGGCAAGTAAATTTATCATAGGAAAAAATTATAATCTTTCTCTTTTGAGATTAGGTGTAATTACTTGTGCGGTTTCAGCCTTTTTAAACAATACCGCAGTAGTAGCAAGCTTTATGGGTATAGTAAAAAACAATAAATTTCAAGCTCCTTCAAAGCTTTTAATCCCTCTTTCTTATTTTGCCATAGTAGGTGGTGTTATCACTCTTGTGGGAACTTCTACAAATTTAATCATCAATTCCTTTGTGGTGCAAAATGGACTACCAAGTCTTAAAATGTTTGATTTTTTTTATATAGGTATAGCTTTAAGCATAGGAATGATTTTGGTTTTGATGATTTTTAGTAAATTATTGCCCCATTATGAAAATAAAGATAAAAATATAAAAGAACATTTAATCGCTTTAAAAGTTTTAGAAAATAGCTCTTTAATAGGTAAAAGCATAGAAGAGAACAAACTTAGAAATTTAGAGTTTTTATTTTTAGTAGAAATTCAAAGAAACAATCAAAGCATCACCCCCGTTTCACATAATGAAATCATAAATGCAAAAGATACACTTATATTTAGTGGAGATATTTCACAACTTGAAACTCTAAATAAATTTGATGGCTTAAAACTTGCAGATGGTTATGAGTTAAAAGAAAGTAAATTTATCGATGCAATCATTTCTCCAACTTCTAATTTAATTGGAAAAAGCGTAAAAGAAGCTAATTTTAGATCTAAATTTGACGCAGCTATTATTTCTTTACAAAGAGGAGATGTGCATATCAAAAAAATTGGCGAAAGTGTTTTGCAAGCTGGAGATAGAATGATTTTAGCTGTGGGTAAAGATTTTATCCTAAGGGATAATTTGGCTAAAAATTTTTATTTACTTTCAAATATCAAACAAAACGAAAAACTTGATGCTAAAAAAAGCTTATTGACTATAATGGCTTTTTTAAGTGTTATTGTTTTTTCGGCTTTAAATTTTATCTCTTTTACCAAAGCTTTGCTTATTTGTTTGGGCTTTTTACTACTTTGCAAATTTATCAAGCTTGATGAAATAAAAAGGCGTTTTCCTTTTGATATTTTTATCATAGTAGGCTCTTCTTTAGCAATTACTAAAGTACTTGTAGATAGCGGACTTGCCAAAGATTTAGCTCAACTTATCACAGGTTTTTTTGGACATTATGGAGTTTATGGAAGTTTTATAGGAGTTTATCTTTTAACCCTACTTTTAACCGAATTTATTACCAATAACGCTGCTGCGGCCTTAGCTTTCCCTATAGGTTTTGCCACAGCTCAAACCTTGGGAGTAAATCCTTTGCCCTTCATCTTTGCTGTAGCTTATGGTGCTAGTGCTGGGTTTATGATACCACATGGATACCAAACTCATTTAATGGTTAGCTCGCTTTGTGATTACAAAATGACAGATTTTATAAAAATAGGTGCCATTGTTTCTATCGTATATAGTGCTATAGTTCTTATAGGCGTACCTTTAATCTTTAATTTTTAGGATATTTATGGATAAAAATCTTACTTGGCATAACACAAATATCACCAAAGAACAAAGATCAAAACTTAAAAATCAAAAACCTTGTGTACTTTGGCTAACAGGACTTAGTGCAAGTGGAAAATCAACCATTGCCAATGCTTTAGAACAGAAATTACACGAGCTTGGTTTTCATACTTATTTGCTTGATGGAGATAATATTCGCTTGGGTTTAAATAAAGACTTGGGCTTTGATGAAAACTCAAGAGTGGAAAATATAAGACGCATAGCAGAACTTTGCAAACTTTTTGTTGATAGTGGTTTGATTATACTAAGCGCTTTTATCTCGCCCTTTAAAAGCGATAGAGTTTTAGCAAGATCTTTGGTAAAAAAAGATGAATTTATAGAAATTTTCGTAGATACACCTTTAGAACTCTGTGAAAAAAGAGATCCTAAAGGACTTTACAAAAAGGCAAGAAATGGAGAAATAAAAAATTTCACAGGCATAGACAGTCCTTATGAAAAACCTCAAAATCCTGAAATTCATTTGCAAAATTCCAAAGCCAAACTTAATGAAAATGTAGATATAATCTTAGACTATCTTAAAGAAAATGGATATATTGATGCTTGAAAAAATTTATGTAGAAAATAAAAATATTTGAGTAAAAAATTTTTACATAATAAATTTTAAAAATTCTTGTTTGATGGAGTTAAATATTGTTTAAAGATTATCACGATAAATATGGTTGTATCTTTATCCATGTGCCAAAAGTTGCTGGAACAAGTATAGAACGAGTTGTTTTTGAAACAGACAAATGGCTTGTTGGACATGTAAGAGCATTAGACTATATCAATCAAGATAAAAACAAATTTGAAAGTTATTTTTCCTTTGCTTTTGTAAGAAATCCTTTTGACAGAATGGTTTCTGCATTCCATTATCTTAAAAAAGGTGGTGGAAATGATTATGATAAAAATTGGGCAGATGAAACTTTAAAAAACTTTGATACTTTTGAACAATTTGTTTTGGCTTTAAAAAATAAAAATATCAAAGATAAAATTCTATCTTGGCAACATTTTACTCCGCAATATAAATTTATCTGTGATGAAAATAAAAATATTTTAGTTAATTTTATAGGTAAATTAGAAAATATAAATAATGATTTTAAAATAGTTAAAAACGAATTAAATTTTGATAGAAATTTAATTCATTCAAATTCCAGTAAACATGAAATTTTCTCAAATTATTACAATGAAAAAACATACAATATAATAGCAGAGCTTTATAAGGAAGATTTTGCATTATTTGATTATGATTTGGAGTATAAAGAATCTATTTATAAGAATTCAGATGTACAATTCTTATTAAATATGTACAAAGAAAAATTATTTTCAAAAAATAAAGAAATAGAAAAACTTAGATTATCACAATTTAAAAAAATAAAGAAATAAATTCCCAAAATAATATAATCTTACAACAAACTAATCAAATTCATAATTTAAATACAACCTTAGAAAATAAAAATCAATTATTAATTGCAAAACAAAACCTGCTAAATTTCCAAAATCGCTATGGAAAAGCTAAAATAAGAATTCAAAACCAACTTTCTTATAGACTAGGACAAGCTTTGATTTTAAATTCTAAAAGTGTATTGGGTTTTTTATCTTTGCCTTTTATAATATTAAGCATTGTTATTTCACATAAACAAGAACAAAAGGCTTATAAATTTAAAGTAAAGAAAAATCCAAATTTAGCTTTACCTCCTTTAGAAACTTATCATGATTATAATGAAGCTTTAAAAGAAAAAGAATGTTTTACTTATAAATTAGGAGAAGAATTTATTAAGGCTAGTAAAAATTGGTATTGGGGTGGGTATATTAAATTTTGGTTAATTAACATACAAAATTTAAAAAGGAAAAATTAATGAAACTAAAACAATGGCTATTATCACTAGTAAAAAAACTACAAACTAAAAAGAAATATAAGCATATTTTAGAATTGCAATCTAGAATTACAGAACTAGAAAAAATAAATAATATTTTATTAAACAATATGACAACGGGGGGGGGTATAACAGAAAAAATTAAAAAAATTACTCCTAGGCCTTTTTTACACGGTATTAGTTTTCATTTAGCAGAACACTGTAATTTAAATTGTTTTAGTTGCGATAATTTCTCTCAGATAGCTAAAAAAGGCTATTATGAATTAAATCAATTTGAAAAAGATGTGCAAAGAATATTTCACATTACCGAAGGAATGGTAGAACAGTTTTATTTAGCAGGAGGGGAACCTTTGATGAATAAAGATTGTAAAGAATATTTTTATATTTTAAGGAAATATTTTAAAAATAACTCAATTTGGTTAATTACTAATGGAATTTTACTCCCAAAACAAGATAATTCTTTCTGGAAAGCTTTAGAAGAAAATACATCCTAAGACCTACAAAATATCCCTTGAAAATTGACTGGGAAAATATTAAACAAAAATGCAAAGAATATAACATAACACTATCTTTTTTCAATGATGAAAACATAGAAAAAACCAGTTTTAAAACAGCTTTAAATTTAAAAGGCGATAGCGATCCATTCGATAATTTTACAATTTGTCACAGAGCTAATATAAGAATACAAATAAAGGATGGTATAGTATACCCATGTCCTATAGTAGCAAATATCAAATATTTTAATAGCTACTTTAAACAAAATTTGCAAATTTCTAATAGAGATTATCTTGAACTTAAAAAAATTACAAGTTACGATGAAATATTAAACTTTATATCCAAACCTTTGCCATTCTGTAGATATTGTGCCATTTCAAAAATGGATTGTAGACCTTGGTGTCATAGCACAAAAAACATAACAGAATATGCAGTTAACTAAAGATTGTATTATGCAAAATTTCTTCTAAAACTACAGTAGCATAAGAGCCTTTTTGTAAGAAAAACTCTATACAAAAATGAGCTTTTTCTTCATCATAACGCCATTTTAACTCTTCTAAATATCCCCACATAAAGCGTCTTGAACCTTGCATTTTAGCCTTAAACTCCAAAGCATCTTTAAAAATTTCATTTTCTAAATTTAAAGCCAAACCTTCTCCTGTTTCATAAGCCTTAGCACCGATTAAAAGTCCCATAGCACTAATATCTCTTGCTCTAAAACGCTCAAGCTCAGCTCTCAAATCCTCACATAAAAAACACTTTCCAAAAGGATAATGCCCTAAAACCTCGCCTTTTAAAAGTTTAAAAAATTGCTCTTGTTTTTTAAGTTCCTTAGCTTCTTCTTTAGAAATTTTATAAATTTGGATCAATTCTTTTTCGCTAAAATCATTTGCAAAATGTGATAACTCCACTCTTTTACTTAAATAGCGATTAAAAAGCTCACTTTGAAAAGCTGAAATTAAAAACTCTTTCATTTTTACATTTTTCATCTTTTTGCCACGCAAAATTTCAAGCCCTTCTTTATAATTATCCCCAAATTTTCCAAAACGCTGATAACCAAAATAATTCGCAAAACCTTGTTTATCCAAATTCATCAAAGCTTGTTCTAGTTTTAAAACATCACTTGGCATTACTTTTTTTAAGCGTATGAAAAAAGAATTTCCTTTTAAATGCCCTATTCTTAGCTTGTTTTCATGGATAAAAGTTTCTAAAATTTTAAGTTTAGGATGAGAAAAATTTGACAAAAAACTCTCAAATTTTTTAGGCATAGAAAGGTATTGAAAGGTTGATCCTTGCTTGTCTTTAAGCCCTGCATAACCAAAATCTTTTATTTTAACCCCGCTTACTTCGCTTAAAATTTTTAAAGCTTCATTTGTGGTTAAATCTTTTTTATTGATATGTAAAATAAGATGCTCACCCTTACCGCTAAATTCATACAAAGGCTTTTCACGCACTACAAAATCATCGCTATTTTTACTAAAATACGCATTAATAGGACTGTGTTTTAAACTATACAAAGGCTTAAAAATGGTGTTCTCTTCCGCTAAATTCATATTTTCCCTTCACTGCTTTTCCAAAGATATTTAATTTCACGCCGTATTTTTTGGCTATTGTTTCTATATTTTGCCGTTCTTTTTCATCAAAAGCAAATAAAATTTCATATTCTTCTCCGCTATAAAGCGTATAATCATCAAGTTTTTTAAACCAAGAAATACCGCATTTATTTAAGGCTAAAAGTCTTGATAAATCCTTACTTAAACCATCTGAAATATCCATAGCACAAGAAATCAAAGGTGCGATTTCATAAAAAAAACTAGCTCTTAATTTTGGCTTTATAAATACATGGTTTGGTTTTAAAGTGCCCCCATTTTGTAAAATTTCAAGCCCTTTTAAACTTTGCCCTAATTTTCCTGTATAAGCAAGCAAATGTCCCTTTTTTAAACCTTTTCTAAAAACGGCTTTATCGTTAATCTTTGAAATGATAGTAAGACTAATGTCTATTTTATCATTGCTTATAGTATCGCCGCCTATGATTTTTATATTAAATTTCCTAGCTGTTTTTAAAAAACCTTTTTGCAAGGCTTTGATCTCATTTTCGCTTAAATTTTTTGGTAAAGCAAGTCCTAAAAGTGCGTATTTTGGTACAGCATTCATTGAAATAGCATCCGAGATATTGACAAGCATTGCTTTTGTAGCGATTTGCTCTAAGCTAAGCCACTCTCTTTTAAAATGCACATTTTCAAAAAACAAATCCTTGCTAAAACACCAATCATCAATAATAGCTCCATCATCGCCATTTTTTTCATTTAAAAAAGCTTTGATAATAAAATCTTCTTTATTCATAATGCGTGATTTTATAAAATTTCCTTTTAAATTCTAGTGAATTTTAGAAAAATTTTATATAATATAGAAATATTTAAGGAAAAACCATGAAAAAATTAGAATTAAGAATTTTTAGATTTGATAAAACCAAGGATTATGAGGCTTATTATAAACCTTATATTTATGATAATTATGAAAATTTTGCAAGCTTTTATGATTTGCTTTTGCAAGTTCAAGATGATGATATTTATTTTGATTTTGATAAAGATGAAGACACTTACATAGTGGTAAATAAGCAAATCATACCACTTTTTACACCTTTAGAAAAAATAGCAAAAGAATTTGATTTTAATCTTTGTATCGAGCCTTTAAGTACAAAAAGAGCTATTAAAGATCTTATCATCGATAAAAATGATTTTTTAGACAAATACAAATATCTTGAAAAATTTGGCGATGAAGAGGATAAAAAGCTTTATGCAAAATATGATTATTTATATTATGCAAGTGAAATTTTAGACTATCTTCCTGAATATATGGGTGATGGAGTGTTTTATTTGGCCTCAAAAATGATAGAAAAATATCCTGAAAAAAAGATAGAAATTTTAAAAACTCTAGCAGATAAAGAAAAGGGTATTTTTTATCATCTTGAAAGCAAAAATGAAATTTTAGAAACAACGATCAAAAACCTACAAAATGAAATTTTAAATTTAGGGCTTTTTGATAAAAATATTTTACACTTTGATTTACCTAAAACCAATGCTTTTGATAATGAGATCAAAGAACTTAAAGAAATTAAACATAATTTTAAAGATTTCAATATAGCTTTTTATGGTTTTAATGCTTGTGATACTTTAAAATCCAAACTTGAGGCTAAATTTATTTCCTATGAAAACAGTACAAAAAATAATGGCTTTACTTTACTGAATTTAAATCCCACACTAAGCTATAAAATGGCTGCAGATATTGTTTTGGACGCTTATGATAGCGGGGCTGATTTTATGGTAGTAAAAGAAGAAAAGGATTTTTATCTTTTTGATACTTGTGCTAAAAAACTTATGCAAACAAGTGGGAGAGAATTTGAAGACTTTTATATTTTAAGTCGTTTTGAGTTTTTAGCCCTTATCCAAGGTATACAAGCTCCATCATTAAAAAATCACACTTTAAAGGTTAGTTTGATATGAAAATCTCTTTAGAATGTAAAGACCTCATCATAGAAAAAACTTTAGAACTTTTTTTAAAAGATCATTTGGTAATGAAAAAAGATTGTGATTTTATCATTAGCGATGAAAAAATTCACACCGCAAAACCCTTATTTATCATCTCTAAGAACTCTCCATTTTTAAGCGTGCCATTTAGCAAAGAAGCCTTGTTTGAGTCTTTAAATGAATTTGACAATGCTTTAAAAGCAGCAGCTTTACAACTTGCACTTGAACAAAAAAGACTGCTTGAAGAAAAAATTGACGCTATTGCTTTGGAATTTAAAAAAGATTATGAAAATAAAATCGATCTTGCCATAAAAGATCTTAAAAACAAACTCGTAAAAGCACTTAATGATGAATGATGAATTTATAAGCGTTAAAGACTTTTTTAATCACAATGAAAAAAGAAAAAAATTTCTTCAAAAACAAGAAATTAGTTCCCCTAAAGAAAAAATAAAAAAAGTCAAAGAAACAAAGCTTTATACAAATATAGAAAGTGGTAAATACAAAGGGAAAAAACTACTTTTACCTAGTCTTACAACAACAAGAAGTACTAAAAGCATAGTAAAAAGTTGTGTTTTTAATGTAATAAGGGAAGATTTAAGAGATAAAATTTTCATTGAAGCCTTTGGTGGAAGTGCTTTAATGGCGGCTGAAGCACTAAGTAATTATGCTTTAAAAGCTTATGCTATAGAACTTGATGTAAAAGCCTATAAAATTGCTTTAGAAAATGCTAAAAATATAGATCCAAATTTAGAAGTTATCCATGCAAATACTTTTGAAATTTTACCCAAACTCATAGAAAATTCAAAAAATAAAATCATCTTATATCTTGATCCACCTTTTGATATTAGGGAAGGTTTTAGCGATATTTATGAAAAAATTTATCATTTTTTAGAAAATTTAGATTTAAAGGCTTTAAATTTAATCATTTTTGAACACCACTCAACCATAAAAACTCCCGAAAAAATCCAAAATTTTCAAAAAGTCAAAGAAAAGAAATTTGGATCAACTAGCTTAAGCTTTTACGCTTCTTAACTTACTTGGAACACTTCTTGCTTGATCTATCATCAACAATAGATTAAAGGAAGAATCCATGAGAGTTTTAACGATATTTTTACTCTTTATGACAAGCATTTTTGCAGTACAAATCAAGGATGTAGCAAACACTGTAGGTGTAAGAGATAACCAACTTATAGGTTATGGACTTGTTGTAGGGCTTAATGGAAGCGGCGATGGAACAAGCTCTAAATTTACACTACAATCCATCTCAAACCTTTTGCAAGGTATGAATATCAAAGTAGATCCTAACGATATCAAATCAAAAAATACCGCAGCCGTTATGGTTACAGCCAAACTTCCAGCCTTTGCAAAAAGCGGAGATAAACTTGATATTACCGTTTCATCTATGGGTGATGCAAAATCTTTACAAGGCGGAACACTTTTACTGACTGCACTTCGTGGGATTGATGGTGAAATTTATGCTATAGCACAAGGCTCTATCTCAACAGGAGGTTTAACACCTAGACCAGGAGGAGCAGGTTCTCACTCAACTGCTGCAACCGTAATGGGCGGAGCTAATGTAGAAAGAGAAATTCCACAAAATTTTAGTCAAAATAATGATCTAACCTTAAGCTTAAAAGTAGCAGATTTTAAAACCGCAAACGATATAGAAAGAGTTTTAAATACTGTCTTTGGCGAAGAAGTGGCTAAAGCCATCGACTCTCGCACAGTAAAACTCAAAAAACCTGAAGATCTTTCAAATGTTGATTTTATGGCAAGAGTTTTAGAACAAGATATAGCTTATAAACCACAAAGCAAAGTTATCATTGATGAAAGAACAGGAACAGTGATTGCTGGAGTTGATGTAGAGGTAGAACCTGTTTTAATCACTCATAAAGATATCACCATAAAAATAGATCCAAATAATAACTCAGTAGCTAATCAAAATGAAATCGATATGAAAGACGGTGGTTTTGTAGATCCAAGTTCAAATACCTTAAGAATCAACAATGCAAAAAGCACAGTTGCAAATATAGCTAGAATGCTTAACAAACTTGGAGCAACCCCAAATGACATTATCGCTATTATGGAAAATTTAAAGCGTGCAGGTGCAATTAACGCGGATTTGGAGATCATCTAATGAAAATCGATAATTTTTTAAATACTTATAGTATGAATAGTGCTTTACTTGATCGTGCAGCTAAAGCAAGAAGTTTAGAATCAAGCATCAAAATAAATGATAATGATATAGTTACAAAGAGCAAAGAAGATGAAGCCTTAAAAGAACAAACGGATGCTTTTGAAGCATTTTTTTTAAAGCAAGTTTTAGATGTATCTTTAAAAAGTCAAAATTCACTCTTTGGAAAAGATGCCAGCGATGAAATATACTCTTCCATGTATAACGATACCATGAGTAAAGCTTTAAGTGGAGGTATGGGTTTTTCAAAATTATTATACGATTTTTTAAAAGAAAGGGGTTAAGTTTTTTAAATTTGGGTCGATATAGTTTGTAGAGGATTATAACTAAGATCAAGGAGGCAGAAATGATCAATCCTATACAACAAAGTTATGTGGCAAATACCACATTAAATACAAATAGAATAGATAAAGAAACAAAAACAAACGATACTCAAAAAACGGAAAATGATAAAGCGAGTAAAATCGCAGAGCAGATTAAAAACGGTACTTATAAAATCGATACAAAAGCTACAGCTGCTGCGATTGCTGACTCTTTAATCTAAATTTTCATTCTCCTTTTTTTGAGAGAGAAAAGGAGAAAATATGCTTAAACAAAGACTTGATGAAGTAAATGCTATCTTAGCAAAACTTATTGCTTTAACCGAAGAAGATATAGAAAATATCAAAGTGGCTAAACATGAGAGTGTAACGCCAAGTGTAGAAGAAAAAAACAAACTTATCGCCGAATTTATTACAGCTAAAAAACAACTTGATGTTGCCTTGGTTGAGCTAAATAATAGCTCTACAAAAGGGCTTAGTGAACTCTTAGATAATGAAGATAAACAAAAACTAGATCTACTTAAAAAAAATCTTCAAAACCTTCATAGTAAAAACAAAGAGTATGCTAAATTTGTTCTTATTGTCAAAGATTTTCTTGATAGCTTAGTAAATAAAATGTTTGATATCAATGATGGAACAAATAATGCTTATGGAGATAAAAAGACAAATCCAGAGTCAATTTTCAAGATCAATGTATAAGGATTTATAATGGGTATTTTTGGAACATTATACACAGGTGTTACAGGCTTAAAGGCAAGCGAAGTTCAAATCGCAACAACTGGAAATAATATCTCAAATGCTAATGCAACTTTTTATACACGCCAAAGAGTAGTGCAAACTACAAATGGGTATATTACCACAGGTGGAGTTCAAGTAGGCACAGGAACTGCTATAGAAAGTATAGTGCGTTTGCATGATGAGTATTCTTACTATAAATTAAAAGGTGCATCAAACCAACTAGAATACACTAAATATATGGCTTCAACCTTACAAGAAATCGCTCAGCGTTTTCCAGACTTACAAAATACTGGAATTTTGAAAGATTTAGAAAATTATAACAAAGCTTGGAATGATTTTGCATCTAACCCCAATGAAAATGCCACAAAAATAGCCCTTGTAAAAGCTTCTCAAACCTTAACAGAAAGCATTAATAACACTTTTGCAACCTTGGATAAAATCCAAAAAAAAGTAAATGATGATATTAAAAATACGGTTGATGAGATTAATAGAATCGGTGAAGAAATTGCTACTATAAATAAACAAATTTATGGACAAGAAGCCTTACCAACAGAACACGCAAATGAGCTTAGGGATAGAAGAGATGAACTTGAACTTACCCTTTCAAAGCTAGTTAGTGCAGTTGCAAGCAAAAATGAAATCAATCAAGACAATCGCCTTGATACAACCATCACTGATCCAGGACATCAATACAATCTAAGCATAGAAGGTTTTAGTATAGTAGATGGGATAAATTTTCATCCTTTAAAGCTTGATTATGATGATAAGAATAAATCTTATAGCATTTATTATGAAACTCCTGATGAAAAAGTTCGCGATCTTACTGCAAAGATTAACGGTGGACAGCTTGGTGCTCAACTTGACTTACGCGGTAGAAACTATAGCAAAAGCGAAGGAAAATATGAAGATGGAATTATCCAAGGTTATATGGATTCTTTAGATACTTTTGCTAAGACCATGATCAACGAAACTAACAATCTTTATGCGAGTTCTGCGAAAAGTTCTGTTACTTCTGATTATCTATCTGGACTTAAGGGAGATATTCCTTTAGTTAATTACGACAGAACCATACAACCAGGAAGTTTTGATATAGTCATTTATGATGATAAAGGCGATAAAAAACTCACCAAAACCATCACCATAGATGTAAATACAACCATGAATGATATCATGCGTCAAATCAATGCTAATACAGATGATAATAACGATCACAATGCAAATAATGATGTTGATGATCATATCAATGCAAGTTTTAGCTACGATGCAAAAACTGGAGATGGTTTATTCCAAATCAATGCAAAATCAGGCTTTAAGGTAGCCATTGAAGATAAAGGCACAAATTTCGCAGGTGCGTTTAGCATAGGTGGTTTTTTCAGCGGAACCGATGCAAGTGACATGAAAGTAAAAGATGCTATCTTAAATGATCCAAGCACAGTAAGAGCAAGCTCAAATGGGGTTGATAGTGGCAATGACATGGCAAATAAAATCATCCAACTTCAATATGATAAAGTTAATTTTTATAATGAAGATGGTACTATCGATAATCTTACTATGGAAGAATATTACCGCAAACTTACAGGTAAAATAGCCTCAGATGGTGAAAATAACAATGTTGTAAATTCAAGCAATGAAACTCTTTATAATTCTGTTTATAGCGAGTACCAATCTAAAAGTGGTGTAAATACAAATGAAGAATTAGCCGCTCTTATACAATACCAATCAAGTTACGGTGCTGCAGCAAAAATCGTCTCAACTGTAGATCAAATGCTTGATACCTTACTAGGACTTAAATCTTAAGCTCTAGTAATATCAAGTGAAAAATTTTATCCATCTTAAAGCCAAGCTTGATTTTTTAGCCAATCAAAAAAACACCAATCATTCCCTTTTTGAAACTCCAGATCCTTTGCAAATTGCTAAAATTCACAATGATGAATTTACTGCCTTAATTTGTGCTTTATTTGCCTATGGAAATGCTAAAAATATAGTAAATTTTCTAAAAAAACTTGATTTTTCTTTATTAAACCTTCAAGAAAAACAAATAAAAAAAGAACTTAAAAATTTAAAATACCGCTTCCAAAATGAGAAAGATATACAAGAAATTTTTATCACTCTTTCAAGACTTAAAAATGAAATTTCACTCTACGAACTTTTTTATCAAGCCTATCAAAAAAGAGAAAATACCACAGATGCCATCTTAGCTTTTATGCAAAAAATCAAAACCTTAAATTCATATTCAAGTTATGGGTATGATTTTTTCTTTGGAAAAATTTGGCAAAACACCCCTACTTCACCTCTTAAACGCTATAATATGTATCTAAGATGGATGGTTAGAAAAGATGAACTTGATCTTGGACTTTTTACCAAAATTCACACCAAAGATCTTTTAATTCCACTTGATACACATACACATAAAATTTCCTTGACTTTAGGACTTCTAAAGCGTAAAATATATGATTATAAAAGTGTTTTAGAACTCACGCAAAATTTAAAAAAATTAGATGCAAATGATCCCATAAAATATGACTTTGCACTCTATCGTTTAGGGCAAAGTAAGGAAATTGACAAATTTAAGGAGTGAAAAATGGGCTTTGAGCACTTAGATACAATTTATTATTTCATACTTTTTTTTGTAGCTCTTTTTGCTGGTTTTATAGATTCTATTGTAGGTGGAGGAGGGCTTATTACTCTACCAGCGCTCATAGCCTGTGGGATTCCTGCGCATTTATCTTTAGCAACAAACAAACTCCAAAGCGTCTTTGGTTCTTTTACGGCTACTTTAACTTATTTTAAATCCACCACTCTACCTCATCTTGCTTGGGGTGTTTTTTTTACAGCCTTAGGAGCAGCTATAGGAAGTTATAGCGTTCTTTTTGTAAAAGATGAGCAATTAAAGCTTATTATCTTAATCTTTTTAACTCTTACTTTCTTATATACAGCCTTGCGTCCTAACTTAGGTAAACACGAAAGCGAACCTAAAATAAAAAATATCAAAATTTTTCATTTAATTTGTGGCTTAACTTTAGGATTTTATGATGGATTTTTAGGGCCTGGAACAGGTTCATTTTGGATTTTTGCTTGTGTGATGCTACTAGGTTTTAATATGAGAAAAGCAAGCATTAATACTAAAATTTTAAATTTCACTAGTAATATTATTGCCCTTGCTATATTTTTATGGCAATACGAACTTTTATGGGCTGTAGGCTTGCTTATGGGTGTAGGACAAGTTTTAGGAGCTTATTTAGGCTCAAAACTTGTATTAAAAACTAATGGAAAGTTTATAAAAACTTTATTTTTAATCGTTGTAGGAGCTACTATCATTAAAGTAGCTTGGGATTATTTTAGTTAAAATTGACCCCTGAGCTAAGCTCCCACATAGGCAAGAATATACCTAAAGCCAAAAACAAAACTAAAAGCGCTACAAATAAAGTCATCATAGGTTCTAAAAAAACCAAAAATCTATCCATCAAATTTTCGCTTTTTTGTTGATAATATTTGGCAATTTCTTCACTTAATACTTCAAGTCTTCCACTTTTCATCGCAACACTAAGCATAGAAAATACCAAAGAATCAAAAATATCAATCTTTTTAAAAACCTGACTTAACTCAAGACCAGAATCTATAAAACTAAAAAGTTTTTTATACTGAAAAATTAAAAATTTATTTTCAAGCCCTATAATAGCTAAATCAAAAGCTTTAGATATTGAAATTCCATTTTTTAAAAGTAAAGAAAAAGCCATAAAAAAATAATAATTTTGATTATAAATAATCAAACGAGAAATCAAAGGTATTTTTAAAAATAAAAAATCGCAAGAAAAAGCAAAAGAATGAAAATTTTTATAAGCTAAAATAAGCATAACAATAAAAATAACAAACAAAAATATGCAAAAAATTCCATAGTCATCTAAAAAATTATAAATTTCTAACATTACATGCGTGATAAAAGGTAAACTCGCGCCTAAATTTTCAAATAAATCTTTAAAATTAGGCACTACAAAAAGCATTAAAAACAAAAATGCTCCGATAATACTTAAAAAAACCAAAGTAGGATATCTAAAAGCCTTTTTTAATTGTTTTTGAGTCTCTAAGCTTTTTTCTCGAAGTTTAGAAATTTGACTAAACACTTCACTGATTTTTCCTGTCTTTTCAGCCGTTTTAATCAAAGCTAGCTCCGCACGATTTAATCCAAAATTAGCATTTTCAAAAGCTTGATTTAAATTTTGGGCTAAAATTAAATTGTCTAATATTTTTTTCATAATCTTGCAAGAATGCATAAGATATAATTCTCTAATCGCTTCTTGAACACTTAATCCAACTTCACACAACAAAGCCAGCTCTTTAAAAAAGAGTATGAAATTTTCATCTTTTAATCTCTGAAAATTAGATTTTTGAATTTCTTTTATATCAATGATTTTCCAATTCTTTGATAAGGCTTTTGCTTGTGCTGTATTTAAATTTTCAGCTTTTATAGTTTTTATATAATTTTGATTGTTTTTAAGAAATTCTACTTCATAAAACTTCATCTTACAACCCTTAAAAGCTCATCTATACTTGTAAGACCTTCTTTGGCTTTTTTTAAACCTTGTTCAAACATAGTTTGAAAGCCATATTTTTTTGCAAGCTCCATTAAAATCGTTTTATCTTGATTTTCCCTAATTGCACAAGCTAAATCTTCATTGATCTCTAAGCACTCAGCGATTAATTCTCTGCCAAAAAATCCACTATGATGACAACGCTCACATCCTTTTGGTTCAAAAAATTCACCTTCAAATTCAATATAATGTTTTTTGCTTACACCAAGGACAAAGTTTTCTAACCAAACGCTGTGCTATAACAAGACTTAAAGCCGATGCTATCAAGTAACTTTTTGCTTGCATATCCAAAAGCCTATCAATGGTACTAAGAGCATCATTAGTATGCAAGGTGCTTAAAAGCAAATGACCTGTTAAAGAAGCTTTAATTGCAATATCTAAACTTTCTTCATCGCGGATTTCTCCTATCATGATAATATCAGGATCTTGCCTTAAAATTGCTCTTAAAATACTATTAAACTCGACTCCAACTTTTGAATTAAGCAAAATTTGCTGCACTAAAGGAATTTTATATTCTATAGGATCTTCTGCTGAAATAATCTTTTTTTCAATACTTTTCAACTCATTTAAACACGCGTATAAAGTTGTACTTTTACCACTGCCAGTAGGGCCGGTTAATAAAATCATTCCATTGGGACGATGTAAAATCTTTTTTAAAATTTCTAAATTTTTATCTTCAAGATTTAGTTTATACAAATCCAAAATTTCTTTATCATGTTTTAAAATTCTTATAACAACACTTTCGCCATAAATCAAAGGCAAACATGAAACACGAAAATCATATCTTTCATTTTCAAAATCTAATTCAAAACTTCCATCTTGTGTTTTTCTTGATTCAGCTAAATTCAAACAAGCTAAAAATTTGACATGAAAAACCAAAGCTTCATAAACATCCTTCTCAAAAATAGCAAATTCACGCAAAATTCCATCAACCCTAAACCTAATCAAAGCGTCATCGTTCCTTGCTTCTATATGAATATCACTCGCATGAAAAGATAAAATTTCATGTAATAAAAAATCAAAAATTTGACTGATGCAACTTTGATCATCTCTTTTTTGATTTTCTTGCCATTCAAGTCTAAGCTTAATGCTTAATCTTTTAATCTCCTCTTGAATGCGAATTTGATTTAAAATTTTAGCTATCTTTAATTCATCGGCAATTGCAGTGTCGATTTTTTCACAAATCATAAAAGTCTTAACTTGCTCTAAAAGCTCTAAAGAACAAGGTTTGGATCTAATAATCATAAAGCCGTCATTATTTTTAATAAGCAGAAATTTAAATTTTAAAAGTAAAGAAAAAGGTATACCTTCATAAATAAAATCATTATCTTCATCTAAATCAACAAAATGTAAATTACAAAAATTTGCTAATTTTTTAAAAAAATCCCAAGAAGTGATATTAAATTTAGTGCAAATTTCATCAAGACTTATTTCATTATCAATATAAGCTTGAAAAATTTTATCCATTCTACTTTCCATCTAATTCCATTAAACCATAATAATTTATATAAGCATCTAAAGCACTTTGAGCTTCTTTTTCTTCACCTAAAGCTCTTTTAGCCTGAGCAAAAATCAGCCAAGAATCTTGTTTTTGCTTGTCAAGTTCATTGGCTTTTAAAGCCCAAAATATTGTCTTTTGATAAGCTTTAATATCAAAATACTTCTTAGCTAAATTTAAAGCCTTTTCATAGCTTGGATTTTGATAAAAAGATTTTTTTAAATCAGAAATATTTAAAATTTTAGAATCAATTTCTATCTTACTAATATGTGTATTTTCCTGCACCGCTTTAACTTCTTCTAGTTCTTTATATAACTTTTCCCTAGAAATCTTATTTTTTTCTTGTAAAATTTGCGCTTGAAGAATCTTTTGCTCTAAATACTTTTTATGTTCAATAGCTTGCAAATAAATATTTTTTTGCTTATTATATTTTTGCATTAGCACAAAAAAACAAAATGCTATCACTAAGATTAAAACAATTAAAAATAAATATTTTAAATATTTTTTAAGTAAAAAATATTTATACCTAAGCTCAAGTTCTTTAATTCTTTCTTGCATACCTTACCTTAATAAGCCATTCTCTAAAGCACTAAGCTTTAAAATATACTCTTGACTTTTGTTTGTATCAAAAAAACTATTTATCTCATAAAAACTTTTTAAAGTTTTATCAATATATCTTAAATTTCCTTGAGAAATTTTTTGTAAAAACTTAAGACATTTATTTGAAAAATTCATTCCGAATTTCAATTTAATATAATCATCAAGCTCTAAAAGACTAATATTTTTCAATTCAAAACAAGCACTTAAACGACTTTTAAAATGCTCTTTTTTAAGTATATTTAACTTTTTATGAGAACTTAAAACAAAACTTATAGAATCACTATAAATCCTAATGCTTTCTAGCATTGCATAATCATACATTCCTACTTCATCAAGAATGATTAAACTCTGACCTTGTGAAATCAAAAACTCAATTTTTTCTTTTAAGAAACTCTGATCTTTAAAATTTTCATTAATAAAATCAACATTATATTTTTTTGCCAATCTTTGCAACAATACACTTTTACCGCTACCACTTTTTCCCCATAAAAAAATAAAAGCTTTTTGGCTTTCTAAAATTTGATTGATTTGATGAAAAATTTCTTCTCTAAATGGAATAATTTTACTCATAATGCTTAAATCCTAGATCTTTAAGACTTGGAGCGTTTACACTATCTACTATACTTGGAGTGATAATAAAAACAATTTCAGTTGCTTTAGAATTTAAAACTTCTCCTTTAAACAAAGAACCTAGAATTGGAATTTTTGATAGAAAATTGATAGAATTTTTCTCATTAGATTTATCGTGAGAAATCAATCCACCTAAAATTAAAGTTTGATTATTCTCCACTTGCACAACACTAGAAAGCTTTTTTTGTATGGTATCAGGAGCAATAGTTCTTGGTTCTTTTTGTCGTTTATTATCTTCTGGATACTTAAAATCACTTAAGCTTGGATTAATCCTAAGCATTATTTTTCCATCATCAGAAATTTCAGGCAAGATATTGAGTAAAATGCCTACAAAAATAGAATAATTATTATAACTTTCACTAACAGTAGTCCCATTTTCAGTGCCTTTAGAACTTTCTTTAACTTGATAATTTATAGTATCACCTACAGAAATAATGGCTTGTTGGTTATTTAAAGCCATAAGCTTTGGATTAGAAAGCACGCTAGTTTTTCCATTTTGAGAAAGAAAGTTAATAATAGAATCAAAATTTAAATTCGCCCTTAAACCCAAATTCTTAACAAAACCTTGCCCATTTTGAAACTGAATAAAAGAATTTTCATTATTTACTTGCGAATTTAAACCTATATTAAAATTTTGCCAATTAATCCCACTAGAATGGCTTTCATTTAAACTCACAGCAAGTATGCTAACATCGATAATAACTTGTTTTTTAAGACGATTTTCTAGTTTTTGCAAATAATTTTTCACACTTTTTAACTGAGAATTTGTTCCAGTTACTATAATAAGACCTGCATTGGGATTTATGATGGGAGTTTTAGCCTCATAATCTTCATGAGAATTTTTTAATAATACAATAATCTCTTTTTCTATATTTTGCCAAAAATCAAATTTTTCCATACTTTTAATCATATTGTCTTCTGCATCATCAAAACTACCGCTATATTCACTTTGCCTTGGTTTAGCGTCTACAGACGCTTTAGTTATGCTTTGTCCTTCTCTGATAGAAGTGATATAACTTATCTTAAAAATCTTCGTATCAATACCTGAAATTCTTAAAATTTTACCATCAAAATCATAGCTAAGATCATGCTCTTTGATAAAAAAATTAAAAATTTCGTCTAAACTCATTTGATGAATATTGACAGAGTTTTGCAACGTTTCTAATTTTTCTTTGGCAATTTTATCTTTAACAATAATACTAAAAGAACAATATTTTGCAAGCTCATCAAGACTTTCTTGTATGCTTAATTTTTCATTAATACTGATATCAAAAAGACGCTTTTGACAATCTAAAGCATAAAGATAATGGCAAAAAAGAATGTTAATTAATATTAATCTTATCATTTTTATTTATTTGGATTGCAATTTCTAAATTATCATATTGGAATTTAATCTCTTTAGTATTTATTTCATGTATTATAGCATCATCAATCATATCACCTTTTTTATACCATCGATCATAAATTTTTACTTTATCAAGCATAATTGCAGTAATTTTAATATGTCTTAATTTTTCAAAAGTAGGATTCACAAATGGGTTTTGAAGAGTATTAAAATTTATGCGATTTTCTTTATCTATAAGTTTAAAATACTCTTCAAAATTATCTTGTGCAAACAAAGTGCTAAAACACAATGTAGCACTAAAAATATATTTTATCAGCTTTCAACCTCATTACTATAATCAGCCATAGCGATACGCTTAAGCTGTCTATAGCGACGTTGAGCGTCTTTTTTATTGCGTTCAAAAAGCTCAGCAGCATGTTCAGGATTTGCTTTTTTAAGTGAATTATAACGCACTTCATTCATCAAAAATTGCTCATATAAATCCCAATCAGGCTCTTTTCCTGTTAGAGTTAAAGGATTTTTTCCTTGCTCTTCTAAACGAGGATCAAAGGTATAAAGTGGCCAATAACCACATTTTGTAGCAAGCTCACCTTGCTCTCCTGAGTAACCAAGCCCACCTTTAATACCATGGGCTATACAAGGAGAATAACAAATCACCAAAGATGGTCCATCATAAGCTTCAGCTGCAGTGATAGCTTTGATAAGATGAGTATAATTTGCCGTTGAATTTACTTGTGCTACAAAAATATAACCATAAGTCATAGCAATTTGACCTAGATCTTTTTTCTGTATAGGTTTGCCTGCTGCTGCAAACTGTGCTACAGCTCCTGTTCTAGAAGATTTTGAACTTTGACCGCCTGTATTAGAATAAACTTCTGTATCAAGCACTAAAATATTTACATTTTCTCCACTTGCTAAAACATGATCAAGTCCGCCATAGCCTATATCATAAGCCCAACCATCACCACCAAAAATCCAGTGAGATTTTTTACTTAAATACTGTTTAAGCTCTAATATATCTTGTACGGCTTTAATATTTTTATTTTGCTCTAAAATAGGGATCATTTTATCTTTAATTTCCACAGACATAGCACCATTGTCTTTATTTGCAATCCAATCTTTAAAAAGGGCTGATAAAGCATTTGGAACTTCTTGCATACTTTCATTCATGATATATTCAATGCGGTGTCTTGTATTTTCAGTTGCAATTTTCATACCCAAACCAAACTCAGCATTATCTTCAAAAAGTGAATTTCCCCAAGCAGGACCGTGTCCATTTTTCACACTTTTTCTATAAGGAGTTGATGGAGCTGAACCCCCATAAATCGAACTACATCCTGTCGCATTAGCCACAATCATTCTTTCGCCAAACAATCTTGTAATTAAAGTAATATAAGGAGTTTCCCCACATCCAGGACATGCCCCATGGAATTCAAATAAAGGTTGGGCAAATTGCGCTCCTTTTGTGGTTTCTTTATTTAAAATATCATCTTTATAAGTAATTTCTTTAAATAAATAATCCGCATTCTCTTGCTCACCAAAATCGATCTCTTCTTGAAGTGGTACCATAACCAAAGATTTTTCTTTAGTAGGACACTCATGAACACAAAGCTCACAGCCTGTACAATCAAGTGGAGAAACTTGAATTTTAAAGCTTAATTTTTCTCCTTTGGTCCCTTTAGCTTCTAAAGCATGATCTTTTACACCACGAGGTGCATTTGCCATTTCTTCATCATTAATCAAAAATGGTCTAATAACAGCATGTGGACAAACTGAAGCACATTGATTACATTGGATACAATTTGCTTCTATCCATCTTGGTACCATAACCCCAACACCGCGTTTTTCGTATTCGGTTGTGCCGTGTTCAAAACTTCCATCTTCATAACCTAAAAAGGCTGAAACAGGTAAATCATCACCCTTAGCTGCGTTCATAGGTTTTACGATTTTTTCAACAAATTCAGTGCCTTTATAGGCATTGGTTTGTTCTTTTTCTTTAAGCTCTAAATTTTTCCAATTTGAATCCACTTCAACTTTTACAAGTCCATCAGCACCCACATCAATAGCTTTGTAATTCATTTCTACAATAGCATCGCCTTTTTTACTATAAGATTTATACGCAAGCTCTTTCATGTATTTTTGTGCGTCTTCATAAGGAATGATTTTTGTAAGTTTAAAAAAGGCTGATTGCATAATGGTATTTGTACGATTTCCCAAACCTATATCACGAGCTAATTTGGTCGCATTGATGATATAAAAATTTACTTCTTTTTCAGCTAAAGTTTTCTTTACTGCATCTGGAAGTTGTCTTATGGTTTCTTCAGCATTCCAAATACTATTTAAAAGGAAAGTTCCACCTTTACGAATTCCTGCTAAAACATCATAAATTTCCAAATAAGCCGCTACTGAACAAGCGATAAAATGCGGAGTTGAAACAAGATAAGTTGAACGGATAGGTTTTTTAGAAAATCTTAAATGGCTTCTTGTATAACCCCCTGATTTTTTGGAATCATAAGCAAAATAAGCTTGAGCGTAAAAATCCGTTTTATCCCCGATGATTTTAATCGAGTTTTTATTTGCGCCCACAGTTCCATCAGCACCAAGTCCGTAAAATAAACATTCGATCGTACTTTCATCTCCAAGTGAAATTTTCTCTCCGGTACTCAGTGAAGTATGAGTTACATCATCAACTATACCTACAGTAAAGCCATCTTTTGGATTATCAAGTTTAAGATTTTCAAATACTGCTATCATTTGAGCAGGATCAACATCCTTTGAAGAAAGTCCGTATCTTCCACCCACTATAACAGGAGCATTTTCTCTTCCATAGAAAGCTGATTTTACATCAAGATAAAGTGGCTCCCCAAGACTTCCTGGTTCTTTGGTTCTATCTAAAACTGCGATTTTTTTCACTGATTTTGGCATAACATCAAAGAAATATTTTAAGCTAAATGGGCGATAAAGATAAACTTTTAAAATCCCTACCTTTTCACCCTTAGCATTAAGATAGTCTACCACTTCTTCAAGTGCTTGAGTCACAGAACCCATAGCAACAATCACACGCTCTGGCTCTTTGTGTCCATAATAAGTAAATGGTTTATATTCTCTACCTGTGATTTTTGAAATTTCTTGCATATATTCATTAACAACATCAGGCAAAGCATCATAAAAACGGTTACTTACTTCTCTAGTTTGAAAATAAATATCATCATTTTGTGCTGTTCCACGTGTTTTTGGATTTTCTGGATTTAAAGCATTATTTCTAAATTCAAGCAAAGCTTCTCTATCTAATAATCTATCAAAATGCGCATAATCCATTACTTCAACTTTTTGAATTTCATGGCTTGTTCTAAAACCATCAAAAAAATGTAAAAATGGCACTCTTCCCTTAATTGCAGCTAAATGTGCTACACCAGCTAAGTCCATGGTTTCTTGCACAGAATGCGAACAAAGCATAGCAAAACCAATTTGTCTTGCCGCATAAATATCTTGATGATCACCAAAGATAGACAAAGCTTGAGCAGCCAAAGAACGCGCTGCTACATGGATTACACAGGGGAGTAATTGACCTGCTATTTTATACATATTTGGAATTTTAAGGAGTAATCCTTGAGAAGCTGTATAAGTTGTAGTCAAAGCCCCAGCCTGTAAAGATCCATGCACACTACCTGCAGCACCTGCTTCACTTTGCATTTCTACGATTTTTACAGGAACTCCAAAAAGATTTTTTTTACCTGCAGCTGCCCACATATCGGTGTAATCAGCCATAGGAGAACTAGGTGTAATAGGATAAATTCCAGCAACTTCAGTAAAAGCATACGCAGCGTATGCAGCAGCCTCATTTCCGTCCATAGTTTTCATAATTTTACCCATTGAGACCTTCCTTTATATTGATAATTTTTATAATTTTTTAGCTATCAATTTACTATAAATTCTCTTAAAAGGCGTTTAACGAAAACTTGAAATTAGTTTAATCTAGCTATATAATTAACAGCCTCATATGCATTTAAAAATACCATAGAATGAGCTTTTAATTCATTTTCATTGCCATAGCCACAAGTTAAGGCCAAAGGAGTGATATTAGCAGAAATTGCAGCTTGAATATCTAGTATTGTATCGCCTATCATATAGGCATTTTCTTGAGTTTTATTGAGTCTTTTTAAAGCTAAAATTATAGGTTCAGAACTTGGCTTTGGATTTGTGACATCTTCAAGAGTAATTAAAGTTTTAAAGAATTTTTTAACTCCCAAATAATCAAGTAAAATCGGAGTAAATTTACCTCCTTTTGTTGTAACTATGCCAAGATCTGCAATTTTGCTTCCAAGTTCTAATGCTTCTTTTACTTTAGGCAAAAGAGTGGTTTGTTCTAAATAAATTTGTGCATAAATTTCACGATAAGCTAATACAAATTCTTTACTTAAATTTACTTTATCTGGATAAAGCATTCTAAACATTTGCTCTAAAGGATAACCTATGAGATTTTTGATTTCTTCATTATTTTTAGAAGTTAACCCAAGGGCTTTAAAAGCTCCTCGGAAAGAATTTAAAATAGCATCAGTAGAATCAATTAAAGTGCCATCTAAATCAAATAAAATAGTTTTATTCATTATCTTAAAATAAATTTAGCATCCACTCTTCTATTATCCGCTCTACCTTCTTTAGTATCATTGCTTGAGCGAGGATTATCTTGACCATAACCTACTGTTTTTATGCGACTTTTTTCTACACCATATTTTTCAAGTTCATTAGCAACACTTTTAGCACGTCTTTCTGAAAGCTTTTGATTATAAGCCCTTGAACCGATATTATCTGTATGTCCTTCAAGAATAGTATCATATCTTTCATTTTCATCTAAAACTTTTGCAATTTCTTTGATTTTTTCTTGAAAAGTTGGATTTATAGTAGTTTTATCAAAACCAAAATGACCTTCCAAAGAAATAGTTTTTTCGCAACCATTTTCATCTAACAAAGCACCTTCTCTTGGTTCTACAGGACATTTTGTTTGTGGAGCTGGACGAGTATCAGCAACTTCTTCTACAGCTTTTTCCTTTTTGCCACCAAAACCAAAACTAATACCTAAAGTTGAAACCCAATTATGGTTTGCATGGTTAAAATTAATTTGATCTCTAGTTTCAAGTCTTAAAGCCAAAGAATCACTAAGACGGAATTTTACACCCGCGCCATAATGTCCAAATCCACCGCTTTTATTATCATAAGCAGCATTTGAAAAATCCTCATATCCTCCACCTGCTAAACCATAGAAATAAAATTTCTCACCTACATCAATACCTTTAATAGCACTCAAATAAGTTCTTGTAATATCTGTAGTTTTATTTGTATTTGTATATTTAACATCAGAATAATGCTCTAACCCAAATTCTAATTGATCAAGCCAAAAATCGTCAAAATGATAACCAAGTCTAATCCCTGGTGCATAGCGATTATCCATATCTAAATTACCTTCAAAGTAATTATAGTTTAAAGTTGGAGTGATTTCAAATTTTACATTGTTATCAGCACCGAATAAAACACTTGCCAAACCTAAACATAATAATATTTTTTTCATAGAAAAAACCTTTCATTGTGTTATAAAATAAAAATTTAAATTTTGCAATTATATCATAAATGACAGAAAAAAGGATAAGTTTTATAAAAAATTGTAGAAAGGTGGGAAAATCCCACCAAAAATATTAACGTTTAGAGAATTGCGGGCTTCTTCTTGCTTTGCGGCGTCCATATTTTTTACGCTCAACAGTTCTACTATCTCTAGTAAGAAGTCCTTTAGGTTTTAATAAAGCTCTAAAATCAGCATCCATAGCTGCTAAAGCTCTTGAAATTCCATGTCTTAAAGCTTCAGCTTGAGCACTATAGCCCCCGCCTAAAGTAGTTGCTTTAATATCCATTGAAGTTTCTTGTTTAGTCACAAGTAAAGGTTGAACCACTTTAAGCTTAATCGCCTCGTGTCCACCAAGCCAAGTGTTTAAATCAACACCATTAACACTAATTTTACCACTACCTGGTTTTACCCATACCTTTGCGATAGCAGTTTTTCTCTTACCTGTTGCGTATGTTGTTGCCATGATTATTTTCCTTCTTTAGCAATTTGCGCAGTGTGTGGGTGCTCACTACCCGCATAAATTTTTAATTTTTTAAGCATAGCTCTGCCCAAATTTGTTTTAGGAAGCATACCTCTAACTGCTAATTTATATAATTTTGCAGGATTTTTTTCAAGTAAATCACCAAATTTTTCGCTTTTTACACTTCCAAAATATCCTGAATGTCTATGATAAAGCTTATCTTCTGCTTTATTAGCACCTGTAAATACAGCTTTTGAAGCATTGATGATAATTACATAATCACCACAATCAACATTTGGAGTAAAGCAAGGCTTGTTTTTACCTCTCAAAATTGTTGCTACTTCAGTTAAAAGACGACCAAAGCGTTTGCCTTCTGCGTCTAAAACAATCCATTCTCGTTTTACTTCGTTTGGCTTTGTTATCTTTGTCATAATTTTTACCTTTGCCAAAAATTTAAAATGTGATTGTATAAAAAATAATATTAATTTTTACTTAATTTAAGTAAAAATAAAGTTTATATTTCCAAAATTTGAATTTCATTTTCCAAACAATAAACTATAAAAGCACGCACTTTATCTTTTTTTAAAATTTCACTAATGGCAATCTTATAAGTTCTTACTTGCTCTTTATGTTTATCTTGCATAGCAAGACCTGTTTTATAATCAATTATAAAAGCTTCTTCATCTTTTAGAGCAAGCAAGTCTAATTGTTTAATTTCTCCATTAAAACTCAAAGCTTGCTCTTTTAAAAGCTTTCCATCGCTAATTAAATTTTGAAATTGAGTATTTTTCAGCAAAATTTCAATTCTTTTAAAAAGCTTTTCAAAATCACTCTCATCTAAAAAATGCCTAAATTTGCTCTTGCATCTTTGAGTAAGTATTTGAAAATTTTCACCCTTAGGGAGTTTTAAATTTTGCATAAAAAAATGAAAAGCATTTCCAAAATATAACTCTTTACTATCAAGCCTTTCTTCACTTTGAACTTCTTGTGGGCTAATTTTTTCAAATTTTTGTAAAGCTTGAATACTTTCTTTTTTAACACTTAAAATTTGTTCTTTGCTTTCTAAAAAACCTCTTTCTTGAGAGTGTATATTTAAAAATCCCCCCTTAAAATAACTTGGATAATTTCCATTTACACTTTCTTCGTTTCTTTTTATGATAATCAAACTTTCCTTAGCTCTTGTAAAAGCCACATAAAGTTTATTGATATCATCTTCATAATTTGCTCTTGTAATATTTTCTTTAAAAAGGGTATAAATAGGCTCTTTAGTAAGCTCTCGAATTCTATCTTTAATATGGAGTTGCCAACCTTGATTGATATCATATTCAAGCATGATATCTTCATTGTTTGAATTGTTTTTAGATAAACTATCTAGCAAAATCACATGATCAAATTCCAAACCCTTAGATTTATGCACACTCATAATACTAATACCCATATTTTGTTCGCTTACTATTTTCAAAGTACAAGGCTCAAATAAAAGCTTTAAAAAATTTTCCTTAGTTTTAGCATATTCGATAAATTGCATTAAAGCGATATCATTTAAATCAAGTTTTAATTCTTTTATTAAAAAAAGTACATTTTCCATAGCATTTTTTGAAAAATTAAGGGCGATTTTTCTCGGCTCAAAACCTAAAAGTTCTTTTAAAAATACCAAGTAAAACTCATCACCAAAAATACAATATTTAGCATATTCTAAAACAAGTCTTACGCTTGCTTTATTTTCAAGTAAAACATTGCTTTGAGTAAATGCAGGAATATTTTGCTCTCTTAAAAAATCCAAAACCATATCTGCATCGCTATTTTTCCAACACAAAATACAAATATCATCATAAGAAATATTTTTAGATCTTAAAAAATTAACTTGCTCAAATAAAGTTTCTAAAGTCTTTTCCTTGATTTCTTGAGCTTGGTTTTTAACCTTTTGTTCTTTAGATTCCACAATACGCACAAAACCGCCTTTTTTACTTTCTAAGGCAAATTGTTCTTTATAATCTTTGATTTTTTCTTTAAAAGTTTCATTAACAAAATCAACCAAAAGCTCTTTAGAGCGATAATTAGTATTTAAACTATCACTTTTAATTTGACTAAATTCTTGTTTTAACAAATCAAATAATTCTTTTTTTCCTTTACGAAAGCGATAAATACTTTGTTTTTTATCTCCTACATAAAAAAAAGTGCGATTTTTCTTAGCCCCTTCTCCTGAAACAAGCTCAGCGATCAAAGGGCGTAAAATTTGATATTGGATCACACTCGTATCTTGAAATTCATCAATAAGCAAATGCGAAATAAAGCCATCTAAACGAAAATAAATCATATCCTTAAATTCACTGGTTATTAACTCATAAACTTTTTTACTCACATCTTGGAAATTTAAGGTATTTTTATCTTTATGAAATATATTTTTAGCTTCACTATAATGATTTAAAAGATTCATTAAATTAGCAATTTTATAATTTTCAAGCTCTATAGCATAAGTATTTAAAGCATTTATAAGCTCCATTCTTTTTGCGCTAAAATATAAGTTAGTGCTTTCTAAATCTTGTAAATATTTTGTACTTTCAAATTTTGTCATAAAACTTGATTGCATAAACACGGATAAATCTAAAACTTCGCTTTTAAAATTGTCACACAAGTTTTTATAATTTTTTACATGAGTAAGACCCAAACAATAACTTCTTAACTCACTATAAGCTTTATTGATATAAGCTTTAGATGGATTTGGAATTTTAGGAAGATTTTGAAAATAAGCATTCTCATAAAATTTTTCAAGCTCGTTAAAAAAATTTTCTTTCTCATCAACTAAATTAATATAATAAGCCAAATCTTTTAATTCATCTTTTTTAAGAAGTTTTAAAAAAATCTCTCTTACATCAAGCTTCTCTTCACTCATTGTAAAATCACTACTTAAGCCCAAATTTAAAGCAAAAACACGCAAAATTTTTCCGAAAAAAGCATCAAAAGTACTGATTTTTAACTCTGTTCTTAAAAATTCTTCTTTTTTAGCATCTCTTAAAGAAATAAGCTCTTCTTTATCTTTACCTAAAAGCTTGCAAAGTTCATTGCATTCACTGGTTTTATTTTCTTTTTCTAAATTTAAAAAAGTCTCAATAATTCTTTTTTGCATTTCATTAGCAGCTTTTTTGGTAAAAGTCAAAGCTAAAATTTCATTAATCCTAACCCCTTTTAAAATAAGTGCTACAAAACGCACACTCAAAGCAAAGGTTTTTCCACTTCCCGCACTCGCTTCTAATGCCAAAAAAGGCTCAAATTGACTCATTTTAATTCCTTTTTATAAATGAGTTTATAAGGACAGTACTCATCTTGTTCATTTTCAAACTCTATTTCTTCCTTGCTCATAAGAACTAAGTCTTTAAGTCTTTCTCTTAGCTCATCTAAACTTTTAGCTTTTTGATGCAATATTTGCATACTATTTAAATCATAAAAACCCACGCTTGCATTTTCATCATATAAAGCTTGGTAAAAAGCAAGTTGATAAGAATTACTTGGTACTTTTCCACTTTTATAATCAATGATCAAATTACCTTCTTTTGAACTATCGATACGATCTATAGTGCCCTTAAGTTTTATACTATCTGCTCCGAGCTTTAAAATATTATTTAACTCAAGCTCTGTATGTGCGACATAAAAGCCTTTTAAAAAATGCTCTTTTTCATTTTTAGCAAATTGTATAAATTTTAATTTAAATACTTCAAGATCAAGTTCACTGATATTGTATTTTTGATATTCTTTATTCAATAAATTTGCAAAAACTTTTATATCAAAATCATTATTTACATAATTTTTATAATAAATTTCAAGCATTTTATGGATGAAATTTCCTTGATTTTTCGCTTTACTTTCCTCGCTTAAAACCCTAGGTTCTGCTAAATTTAAAATATAACGATAATAATAAGTTCTTTTTTGATTTTCCAATAAATTAAAACGACTAAAAGAAAGCGGAAACTCGAAAGGATTATGCTTTAAAATAGGAGCTTTTATAGGAGTTAGATTAGGTTTTATACCTTCATAGTCTAATTTTAAAGCATTAAGATAAGCTTTTTGGTGAATATGGGTTTCATAAAAAAAGTCAAAATCAAGTTCATCTAAAAAACGTGATTTGCTTTTTTCTTCATTTTCCACAAAGCAAATACTTATTTCTAAAGCATTCTTCATCAAGCTTTCATAATAA
Source organism: Campylobacter sp. BCW_4321 (assembly GCF_001763075.1). Classification (NCBI taxonomy): domain Bacteria; kingdom Pseudomonadati; phylum Campylobacterota; class Epsilonproteobacteria; order Campylobacterales; family Campylobacteraceae; genus Campylobacter; species Campylobacter sp. BCW_4321. The sequence goes on from NZ_MJYA01000066.1 coordinate 49,159, forward strand.
AATCTTTGTAAATTTTCTCTTCTATCATAGCTAATCAATCCTGCTTTTTTACGCACTTCATTGTTTAAAAAAAGTTCATTAACACTTCTTTTGGGAATAAATTCTTCATTAAAATCAACCAAAATCACCCCATCAAAACAAAGCCCACGACTTTCTAAAAGTCCCATTACCGTAACCTTACCTCCACCTACATCACTAAGGGAAAGTTGTGAAATTTGGATGAAAAAAAGATGGATCAACTCTTTAAGAGTTAAAGACTGATTTTTTAATAAATCTTTAATAAAATAAAGTTCTTTTCGTATCAAATAAATAAGCTCTTGCTTTTCATTTTCTAAAAATAAAGCAAGTAATTTTTCAAAATATTCAAAATCACATTTCTCATCAAAATACTTTTTAAACTCTATAAAATCAAGCTTTAAAGAATGTAAAAGCGTATTGTGATAATCAAAAATCATCTGCGTGTCTTCAAAATAATCCTCTTGATTTTTATAAACAAAAGAAGCACTACTAGCACTTTCATAAAGTGCTTGAAATTTTTGATAAAATAAACTTTCTTTAATACTAATCCCACTTGCAAAATTAAGCATATTGTCTTTATCAAAAAGTCTTAAAAACTCACAAAAACTTTCATCTGGAGTTATAACTACAATATTTTCAGACTTTAAACCTTTGCGTACAAAATGTGAAATTTCATCCATAACAAAAGCGCATTGTAAAGCCCTTAATTCAAAAGATTTGAGTTTAATTTTTGAATTTTTTGTTTTAAAAATTTCTTCTTTTAAAATCTCTTGTTTTGAAAGATTGATTTCATAATGAGTGTTTATTTTTAAATCAAATATTTTTAAAAAATCAAGTTTTGAAAGATATTCAAGATTAAATTTACTTGTTTTAAAACTTAAAACCACTTCTTTAATCTGAGAAATTTCACTTAATAAATTTTCTTCAAATTTACTCAAAAAACCTTGCAAATCATAAACTATAGCTTCATACTCATCTAAAAAATCTTTATTAAGAGTGTAATTTTTAGGTAAAGAAAGATCATCATAAAAAGAATTTTTTTCAAGTAAAGCAAGATAATTTTTATATACCTCATCTAAAATTTCTAAATGTTCATTATAGGTGGCATAATAATCATTATTTTTAAGATCTTCTATGCTTTTTTTTTCTAAACTAAGTTCTTTGAAAAAGGAAAAAAGATATTCGTTATTTTTCAAAAAAGCAAAAAATTCTACCGAAATTCCTAGTTTTTTTTCTAAATCCTTACTTTTTAGACAAGCTTCTTGCATTAAAAGTAAGCTTTCATAAGAACTTGCCTTATGAAAATTACTCAAACAAACTTTATCTAAAAATTCACCTATATGAATAGCACTATCTAATAAAGCATTTTGCTGTTTTTTTTGGTTATAATACTCTCTAATTTGTCTTGAAGAACTAAAAATTCTTAATTTCATTGAGCATTTAATTCGTAGCTAAAAAAACCCACTGTTTCTTGATTTGCATAAAACTTTAGCTTAAGCTCCCATCTACCTTTATCTAATTTAGGTAAAGCGATACTTAAAATTCCATTTTTAACTTGTCCTTCTAACTTTTGATCAAAATTTTTAGTGAATGGTCTTGTAAGAAGAACTTGAACTTTTAAATCATCAGAATTTATATTTTGTAATGCAGAAATTTTAAAATTTGCAACATAGGAATTTTGATCCACTTCATAACTAGGAATTTTTCTTTTACCTATAAAAGTGATTTTATCATTTTGAAAATTTACTTTAAAAAATTTATCAAAATTTACTTGTTGTTTTTGTATTTGATTGTAATTATTTTCAACATTTTGATAAGAGTCAAAATAAAAATCATCCTCATATACAGGATGGTGACTTGCTATAAAAATCGTTACAATACAAGCAATAATTATAGCCAAAAGTGAAAGCAAAATACCATAAGGCCAAAAACTTCTTTTAGTTTCTAACATTTTTTTTCCTCTTTATTCTTCTTTGTGCATAGTATAACAATGCAAAGCAAATAAATCCATAGATAAGTATTCTTAAGATATTGATAGTATCACGATTTGCATTACCTATAGAATGTTCTAATTGTAATCCCAAGGATTTTGCCACACGATCTACAATATCTGCATAACCATTAAGTATAGCAGCATTATAAATATCACCTTTATTTGTAGCTAATATCGGCAAAATAGATCCTGTTCCAGGATAAGGACTAAGCACGGATTCTTTATCAATCAAAGCTAAAGCACCTTTTGAGCCCACTATATCAACTTTGTGAGAATTTTTTGACAAAAGAAGCAATATATAAGATTGAGGAAGTTCTTTTTGTTTATTTAATAAAGTTTCAATTTCAGTTTCATCACCAACCATAACGCCGATAAAAATATTACTTTTTTGGTAAAGCTCTTTTCCTATAAGATTAATCTCATTACTTACTTTTTGACTTAAAATATTTTCATTAAAAAGTACAGCATCAAGAGCAAAAACCCTAGAAGGCAATAAAACAAAGAAGAAGATGGCTAAAAAAAAGCCATCTTGTAATATTTTTTTCATCCTATATGAAGATGATTTACAGTTAAAACCGACCAAGCGGTGATTGCAGCAGCAACAACTAAACCAATAACAATTAAATATTCCAAAGCCTTACTCATTGTGCTTCCTTTATACTTCTATGATCTTGTTCTTTTGAACCAAACATCTTTACACTTTGTGCATCTTTAAGACTATATGGCTTTTGCATCACTTCTTGCTGAGCTTTAAGACCCCAAATAGTTAAAACTACTAAGATAGCAAGTAATAAAACCGTAGCAATTAACATACCTGTAACACCTGAAAGAGAAAACACGCATCTATTATTATTTTCCATCATTCACCCCTTGAAAGAGAAATTACATACTCGCCAACAGCTTCTTTTTGAATATCATTAAGTGTTGGAAAACTCGGCATTGTTCCTATAAAACCAGCCTTACCACTATGTAAAACATCTACTACAAAAGCTGCAGAACCATATTTTGTAAGATCTGGGAACATTCCATCTTGACCTTTTCCATCTTCTCCATGGCATGCTGCACAAGTTGCATAAGCTTCTTTACCTTTTGCTACTAAATTTTCATTTGCAGTTTTCTTAATAGCTGAAAGATCTTTTGCTACATAAGCAGCAATAGCAGGAATATCTTCTTCTGCCACACCTAAATCAGCAGCACCAAGCATTTCTCCACCTGGAAAATTCATACCTTTTGAACCATGTTTAATTACATTGATTATACCTTCTTCGCTACCCCAAATATTTAAATTTTGAGCTTTACCATTGATACCATCGCCTGTAATTCCATGACAAGCTGAACACTGAACTAAAAAGATATTTTGACCCATTGCTATTTTATCTTCAGGAGATAAATTTTTAAATTTTTCTTCGAATTTTGTATTATGAGTTGCTACTTCTTCATTGTATTGACCTATACTTGAAAAAGAATTTAAAGGATATCCCCATAGAAAATACCAAATAGCCCAAACAATAGTCAGGAAAAATACCACAGCCCAACCAGTAGGAACAGCATTTTTATACTCTCCTATTCCATCCCAACTATGTTCACTAAGCTCTGACTCGCCCTTTTTTTCTTTCATTTGCTTAAACATTCTACTCACAATAACTAGTGTGATTAAAATGATAAGAATAGCTCCAATTAAAGATAAGAGATTAACATTATCTTCTAAATTTAACCATTGCATTAAGCACTCCTTTTACTTTCTAATACACTATCATCAATATCATCTTTTAAGGCAAGGTTTGCATAATTTTCATAATTTCTCTCACCTTTTTTTTCTGTTCTATATAAATGATACCAATACGCATATAATACTATTGACAAAAACATCACGAGTGCAAAAAAACCATAACCTTGAAAAATCTCCCACTCATGTTTTTGAACTGTTGCTAAATCAAATGTGATTAAATTTTTAATCACATCAAAAACTATTGATAAATGTTCCATCATCTTACTTTAAGCTATTTAAATAAGCGATCAAAGCAACTATTTCTTTGATTTCACCTTTAGCAAAAGCATCTTTTACTTCTTGATTTTTCATTTGATCAACTATAGCCTGAGCTTCAGCTTTTACTTCAGCTTGCGCATCCTCCCAAGAACCAAGTTTTGTTCCATTTTCTGTATCATAAGGAACATTGAAAACTTTTTTCACGGTTAAAGCCTCAGCATAAGCAGTTTCAATATCTGCATTATTTTTAAACATATGCTTATATGAAGGCATAATAGAGTCTGGGACAACAGAAGTAGGATCCCACATATGATTTTCATGCCAATCAGCTGTTCTATAATTTCCTACACGAGCAAGATCAGGTCCTGTTCTTTTTGAACCCCAAAGAAAAGGTCTATCATAAGCAAATTCACCACTTACAGAATACATACCATAACGATCTGTTTCTGATTTAAATGGACGAATAAGCTGTGAATGACAAGCATTACAACTATCTTTAACATATACTGCACGCCCTGCAAGTTGTAAAACCGTATAAGGTTTTTTACCTTCAATTGGTCTTGCATTTTCTGCAAAATTTGGTAAAACTTCAACTATGCCTGCATAAGCAATCACTACAAAAACAGCTACAGCAAAAAAGAATGGATTTTTTTCTAACCAACTAAACATATTTTCTCCTTTTTATGCTGCCATAGGCGAAGCGCTTTTTGGTTCTTTATCAAGCACTCTTCCACAAGCAATTGTTTTGTAAATATTATAAGTAAACATAAAGAAACCGATAAGATACAACAATCCACCAATCGCTCTAATCCAATAATAAGGAACAATAGCCACAACAGTATCAATAAAGCTATAAAGCAAGTTACCATACTCATCTGTCGCTCTCCACATCATACCTTGAGTAATACCCGCAATCCACATTGAAGCAAAATAAAGAACTATACCTGTGGTTTGGATCCAAAATTGAGCTTCCATTAAAGATTTGCTATAAAGCTCTCTTTTGAAAACTCTAGGAGTCATATGATAAAGCGCAGCCATAGTCATAAATCCTACCCAACCTAATGTTCCATCATGAACATGTCCTGGAATCCAATCTGTAAAGTGTGCTAAAGCATTAACAGACTTAATTGAAAGAATTGGCCCTTCAAGTGTTGAGAACATATAGAAAGTTGATGCCAAAATCATAAATTTAATCAATGGACTCTCGCGAAGCTGGCTCCACTCACCTTTCATAGTAAGTAAGATATTAATCGCTGAACCCCAAGAAGGTAAAATCAATACTATAGAGAAAACCGAACCCATAGTTTGCATCCAATCAGGTACAGTTGAATAAATCAAATGGTGACCACCTGCCCAAAGATAAACAAACATTAAGCCCCAAAATGCAAATAAAGAGAGTTTATAAGAGAAAATCGGCTGACCACTTTCTTTTGGCAAGAAGTAATAAATTTGAGCAATAATACCCACAGTAAATACAAATGCCACAGCATTATGTCCATACCACCATTGTACTAAAGCATCATTTGTTCCTGCATACATTGATACACTATGCCACCATTTACCCATTCCAGTAACAAAATAAGTTGGTACTTCCATGTTGTTAAAAAGATAAAGCATAGCTATACCTAAAAATGTAGCTATATAATACCATAAAGAAATATAAAGAGTTTTTTCACGGCGAATTCCAATAAGTCCAAAAATACTTACACCCCATAAAACCCAAACAAGAACAACAAGAATATCTAAAGGCCACTCAAGCTCTGCATATTCTTTAGATGTAGTCACACCCATAAACAAAGATATAACAGCTAAAACCATAGTAAGCATATAAAGCCAAAAATGAAGCTTGCCAACAGCCATTAAAAATCTTGACTCAGCCATACTTACCTTAAGAACACGCTGACCTATATAATACCAAGTTGCCCAAATCCCTGAAAGCATAAAACCAAAAATCACACCTGAAGTATGAAGTGGTCTAAGTCTTGAAAAAGTAGCATATTCTCCTGCTAAATAATTTAAGTTAGGATATGCCATTTGAAAAGCTATAAGAGTTCCTATAGCCATACCAACAATGCCAAACAATACGGTTGTAAACATAAAATATCTTGCAACCGTATAGTCGTAATTTAATACATTACCTGGATGCATCGACTTTCTCCTTAAAATTTTTGATAATAAGAGAATATTATAGAATATTAATTATACATTTTTTCTTAAAAATGATAATTTTGTTAATCATTTGTTATGCTTTATATTTTAAGGCTAAATCAGTCTTATTTATTGATATTTATCTTATAACCTAAACTTGGCACATTTTTTATAAAATCTTCACCCACTTTATCTCTTACTCTTTTAATAAAAGTTCTAACAGCAGTATCACTCACATGTTCACCTATCCAAACATTTTTCTTTATATCTTCATGCAAAACCAAAGCCCCAGGTTGCTTTAAAAGCAAAGAAATAAAAGCTAATTCTTTTTTAGTTAAAACAATTTCTTCACCATTGTAAATCAAAGTTCTTTTAGTTTTGTTAAATTGATATTCTTCAGAAATTTTTACAAGCATATTTGCTTCAATTTTTTCGCCTATCAGATAATCTAAAACTTTAAACAACTCTTCTATATCAACAGGTTTGATCAAATATTTATCTATACCAATATCAATAGAACGCAAAAGTCTCTCTTTCTCTGAATACGCACTAAGAACAACAATTGGGACATCATCTGAAATTTCCTTAATCTCTCTTGCCATATCAAGCCCATCCATAATAGGCATAGCAATATCTGTGATAACTAAATCCGGCTTAAATTTTTTAAATTTTTTAAGCCCCTCATCTCCATTTTGAGCTCCGATTACTTTACTAAAGCGTTCGCTTAATACATTAATCAATGATTCTCTAGTCTTAATTTCATCTTCAACTACTAATATTATCAATTCTTTACATTCTTGTGACATTTCTACTCTACCCTCTCTTTTAGTTTTAAAAATACCTCAAAACAAGCCCCATCTTTTCCATTCTTAACTTTTATTTTTCCTTGGAAACTTTCAATAATTTGTCTACTTATATAAAGTCCTACTCCTATACCCTGACTGGGATGTTTTGTTGTAAAATAAGGTTGAAAAATTTTATCTAAATTTTCTTTATCAATCCCACCAGCATTATCTTTTATTGTAATTTTCAGATAGTTTTTTCCAAATTTTGAAAAATTTATTGTTATGATTTTCCTTTTTTTGTTTTTAAATGCCTCTATTGAATTTAAAATCAAATTAAGAAAAACTCTTATTAAACCATTCTCATACGCCAAAACTTCATAATCACTTTTCGAAACAATATTAATATTTACATGATTTTTTTCTATAGTTTCAAAAGCAATTTCTAAGGCTTTATTTAAAGTCTCTTTTATAAATACACACTGCTCTACTCCTTTGTTAAACAAAGTTCTAAACGCATCAATTGTTTCTGACATATTTTTAATCATATCTTTTGATTGTGAATAAATTTCAGCAAATCCTTTTTCATCTTTAAGATTTTGCTTCATTTGAAACATGGCAATACCAAGCTCATTTAACGGTTGTCTCCATTGATGTGCTATATCACTAATCATTTGTTCTAATGAAGATTTCAAAATCTCTTCATATGCTATTTTAATATCTTTTTCATTTTTTTCCAAGGCAATTTTCATTTTTTTCTCAAATTTTTTACCTAACTGTATAAATTCTTGTTGGTGATTTTTAACTGTATTTTCAAGATTAATACTTAATTCTCTTAATTTAGCGTGATTTAGAGCAAGCTCTTCATTAAGCTTAAAAGAATTACTAACATCATGAGAAAGCGCTACTATTTCTATTAATTCATTATTTTTATCCAATATGGGGATTAACAAAGTTTCAAGATAGAAGGTTTTGCCTAATTTATCAATATTTTTAAAAATAACCTGATAAGGCTTTTTATATGAAAGATCTTTTAAAAGCTTCTCAACATAACATTCATCAACATCTGGATGTTTAAATATTGAATGTTTTTTTCCTATAAGCTCTTTTTTGCTATATCCACTTATTTGACAAAGCTTATCACTGACAAAAATTAAATTTCCTTGCACATCAGCTCTTGAAAAAATTGTATTTTTTTCCAGAGCTTTAAAAAACTGATCTTTAAAAAAATCTTTCATTGAAAAGCCTTAAAACCTATATAGGCAAGATTTATACCGTAACAAACAATAATGCCATACGATAAATAATTAAACAAATTTTTCAAAAAATCACTAAAAAATTGTGAAATTTTAGAAAAAAATAACATCGCAGGTAAAGTTGATATTCCAAAAATCATCATTACCAAAATACCTTCAAAAATATTTTGCTTACTTATTGCATTGGCTATAAAAAAATACACCAATCCACAAGGAACAAAACCATTTGAAAATCCTAAAAATATAGCTGATTTTAATCCTTTAAAATTTTTAGATTTTTTAATAATTTTCTTTACAAAACTATCAAAAAAAACATTATTTTCAATAAAAGATAACATATTGCCTCTAAAAATAAGAGCAAAACCCAAAATCATCATAAATATACCAAGAATAAAAAATGACAAACTTTGAACCTTAGCATTGATTGCCAAGATATTCCCAAAAGTCCCAAAAATTATCCCTAAAACAATATAAGCAAAAATTCTAAACAAATGATAAATAAAAGTTAATAAAAATAAATTATTGCTTTTTGAATTTAAATTTATAAAAAGTAAATTAAAACCACCACACATAGAATAGCAGTGTCCAAAACTAGATAAAAAAGCAACGCTGATAATAGCTAAAAAATCTATACTCACATCAAATTCATAAATTCTTTAAAAATGTACTTACTTTCATGAGGACCTGAAGAACTTTCCGGGTGATGTTGCACTGAAATAATAGGATAGTCTTTATATCTTACTCCTTCAACATTATCGCCAAATAAATTTCTATGAGTGATATGAGCCACTTGAGCTAATTCTTCTGGAACATTATAATTATGATTTTGTGCGGTAATTTCTACCGTTTTTGTATCAAGATTGATCACAGGATGATTTGCTCCATGTTGTCCAAATTTCATTTTATAAGTTTCATATCCAAAAGCATTACTTAAAAGCTGGTGACCTAAGCAAATTCCAAGCATAGGAATTTTAGCTTCTGCAAGTTTTTTAATCTCTGCAATCTCTTGTTTTAAAATCCTTGGCTCACCTGGACCATTAGAAAGAAACACGCCTTGAATTTCACCTTTTTTATACAGAGTAATCAACTCATCTGCTTTAACATTATATGGATAAACTTCTACTTCAAAACCTACTTCTACAAGTTCATTTAGGATATTTGTTTTAACACCATAGTCTATAACAGCAACTTTTTTCTCACTTCTTTTAGCATCATTAAATTTTTGAAAACTAGCGTTCCAAACACCTTGTTTATGAGAATAATTTTTCTTAGTGCTAACTTCTTTTACAAAATTTACTTCATCAATTTTTGCTGATTTTTCTAAGGCGATTTTTAAATCTTCTTTATTTGAAATTTCAGTTGAAATTACAGCTCTTAAATTGCCATTATTTCTTATCATTTTTACTAGATATCTCGTATCAAGTTCATAAATTCCTATTTTTCCATGTTTTTCAAGATAATCTTGCAGACTTTCTTTAGCGCGAAAATTTGAAAAACTGGAACTTAATTCACGCATTAAAACACCGCTTGCAAAAATTTCCTTACTTTCATTATCATTTTCATTAGTTCCCACTATACCAATTTCTGGCATGGAAAATACGATAAATTGCCCTGCATAAGAAGGATCTGAAATAATTTCTTGATATCCTGTTAAAGAAGTGTTAAATACAAGCTCTCCAAAAAAAGTACCGCTCTTTCCAAAAGCCTTAGCACTTAAAAAAATATCATTTTCTAAATAAATATAAGCCTTCATTAAAACATACCTTTTTTTCTAAGCTCTTCTTGATAGAGTTTTTCAAAGATAAGATCGTATTCTTCACTACCTGAAATAGGTTTTGTTTTATAATTGCTAATTTTCTCATAAACCTCATCTTCAAGTTTTTCATAAATTTTAAGATAAGACTCTATGCTTGAAAAGATTAAATTTTTAACTCTATTTTCGCTCACTATAAAATTAATATAATCATTCTCTACAAGTTCTTCTAAAATTTGATGCGCTAGATGATTATGTCTATCTTCAGAATCTAAAATCACATTAAATTCGGGAGCTAACTTTTTCTTCACAAGCCAAAACATATTTTTACGATCTACTTGCATAAGTTCCATTTCATCTTCTTGTTGCTCTAAAAGTTCTTTTACTCTTTCATCTAATTTTCTTTCATTTAGAATATCTTTCTCTAAAACTTCTATTATACATACCTTAAGCTTTTCTAATTGATCTTTAATTTCTACAAAAGAAGAATTAGCTATATCTAACATCATTTTATTTGCGATATAAGGAATATGTGGTAATTTTATACGCATCTTGAAAACCTTTTATTTAATAATGTTTGAAATAATAGCTTATTTTTGGTAAAAGAATGTTAAAAATGAAAAATTTTCATTCTTTTAATCACCTAATTACTAGCATTATTATCTAAATTTTTCAAAAGCAAAGTAAGCTCGCTAGCTTTTTTTGGATCCATTTTAGACAAAACACCTGAAATTTTACGCGATTCCAAAGAAAGCATTATTTTACTTGCATCCTCTGCATCCATTTGACTTAAAACATCTGCAATGGCTGCATCTTTCATTTGGGAATAAATTTCTTTAACCCTACCTTGAGTTTTATCATTGATTGAATTTAAAATCTTTTGTTGTTCTTCTACAAGCCTTGCGTTTTCAAGCTTTAATTCTTCAATTTTTGCCAAAGTTGCATTAACCTCAGCCTCTTTTTTTTCTAAATTTTCAAGCCTTTCTTTTTGCAAAGCTTCAAAAGAGGCTTTATAAGCTTCTAAAGATTGTCTTGCTTCATCAAATTCTCTAGTTTGCAATTCAATTTGAGCTTTTCTAGCTTCAAAATACTGCTCACAATCTTGTTCAGCTCCAAAAACTACACTTGAAATAAAAACTAACAATATAATTTTTTTAATCATCTTTTTCCCCTTTGAAAAAACGACTGATTGCAATTTCATCTAAAAATTTTTCTTCAGCCTTCGCAAGTTCTTTTTGTTTTTGTTTAATTTCTTCAGTTTCCAAAGCCTTCATTTTTTCATAATCTAAATGCGCTTTTTGATATAAAAACTGATAATGGTTCATTTCTTTTTTAGAAAGTTCTACTTTCTCCTTAGCTCTTGCCAAAGCCTCGCGTCCTACTTGCGCCATACTTAAATTTGATCTTAACTCTGCTATAGATCCTGATTTTGGCAATACGCCTAAACTTTCACACTCTTGGCGTGAAAGTTCATAAGCTTTTTCATGTTCAAGCTGTCTTTGTTTGGCTTGATTAAGATTTGATTCTGCTTTATCAAGTTGTTGTTTTCTTACTTTTATAACAGAATTATATTTACTTTTCATAAGATGATAGTATCATCTCTTTCAGGGCTAGTGGAAATATACTTTACTTTAACCCCTGCAAGCTCTTCAAGTCTTGCTATATATTTTTTAGCATTTTCTGGCAATAAATCATAATCTTTTATACCAAAAACTTTATCCCAACCATCCATTTCTTCATAAATAGGTTGAACATTTTCTAAATCACTTGGTATGTAGTCGATTTCCATACCCTTATATTCATAAGCACGACAAATTTTTATCTTTTCAAAACCATCTAAAACATCAAGCTTCATCAAAGATAAAGCATCAAGACCATTAAGCCTTGCTGTATATCTTACAGCAACCGCATCAAACCATCCACAGCGTCTTTTACGTCCCGTGCTTACGCCAATTTCTTTTCCAATTTGCGCAATTTTTTCTCCATCTTCACCCTTATCCTCAGTAGGAAAAGCTCCATTTCCCACACGCGTTGCATAAGCTTTTACAATACCTATAATATTTCCCGCTTCTTTAGGATTTAACCCAAGTCCTGTTAAAGCGCCTGCTGAAATAGTACTTGAACTTGTAACATAAGGATAAGTTCCATGATCAATATCAAGCATAGAGCCCTGAGCTCCTTCTAAAAGCACTCTTTTATCTTCATCTAAAGCCTTCCAAAGCATTCTTGTAGTATCTGTAATATAAGGAGTTAAAATTTCATTAAAGCGTTTTAAATCAGCAAGCAATTCTTCAGCACTTGGAATTTCAATTTCAAGCATTTCAAAAAAAGTTTTATTAGCTTCAAAATCTTTCATCAAAGCCTCACAAAGTCTTTGTGGCTCTAAAAGCTCTCCAACTCTATGTCCTGTACGATTAATCTTATCTGCATAAGAAGGTCCTATACCCTTACCTGTTGTTCCTATGGCATTTTTACCTTTGAGTTTTTCTTTTGCAATGTCTATTAAAGAATGATGTTTTAAATTTAAATGAGCTCTATCGCTGATATATAATCTACCTTTTAAATTTTCAAATTGAGCCATTTCAGCGATCAATACTTCAGGAGAAACCACAACTCCATTTCCGATAATATTAATACATCTTGGATGCAAAACTCCACTTGGCATAAGATGAAGCGCATATCTTACACCATTTACCCAAATCGTATGCCCTGCATTGTGTCCACCTGCACTTCTGCAAACAAAATCATAATTTTCACATAATTTATCAACTACCTTACCTTTTCCTTCATCGCCCCATTGAATGCCGACAATAATATCTGCTTTGCTCATAAAAATTTCCTTGATTTTACTTAATATTGGCGAGAAGATGAGAGAATCGAACTCCCCAAAGAATAGTCAACTATCCTTTCATCTGATTTGAAGTCAGTGGCGATCACCAGATACGCTAATCTTCCAAAGTGATAATTATAGCGATTTTTAATGAAAAACAAAATAAATTTATCAATATTCTTTTTGACTTCATATTAAATTTAAGCTATAATCTCACTCTTTTTTAGCATCAAGTTTTGATGATTACATTTTTAGGATCTTTCTTTGAATTCTTTTAAACAAAAATATTTAATCAATTTTTGGGACAATTCCCGTTCTATGATTGCACTTGGAATTTTAAGCGCAGTGTATTTTGGGATTTTTGGTGGCGTTTGGGCTGTTACTGGAGAAATGACGCGTTGGGGCGGTGAATTTTTAGAGCTTTTAGGTATGAATTTAGATGGATATTCTTATTACCAAAAGCAAAATTTAAATGGAACCCCTTTAACAAGAACTGATGGTATTATGCTCATAGGTATGTTTATAGGTTGTTTAGTAGCCGCACTTTTAGCTAACAAAGTCAAATTTCGTCTACCTGCTAGCAATATAAGAATTTTTCAAGCAATAGCAGGTGGAATTCTTTCAGGATATGGAGCAAGACTTGCATTTGGATGTAATTTAGCTAATTTTTTTACAGGTTTACCTTATTTTTCTTTACACACTTGGCTTTTTACTGTTTTTATGGTTTTAGGAATTTATCTCGGAGTGAAAATTTGCAACACTTCCTTTTTTAAACCTAAAGCTAAATTAGAACGTGTAAATAAAGAAAACTTGCCGCTAAACAAGCAAAGTTTGCGTACAAAACTATATTTTAACTTAGGCATATTGCTTTTCATGGCCTTTTTAGTTTGGGTGTTTTATCTTGTTTTTACAAATGGCAATATCAGCACACAAAACAAACAAAGCCTTCTAGCTTTAGCACTGATTTTTGGTTTTGTTTTTGGCTTTGTTATTTCTAGAGGGCAAATTTGTTTTACTTCTTGCTTTAGAGATTTATTTTTATTTGGTAGAGATAATGCTATAAAAGGCGCATTAATCAGTATGATTATCGCCTCTTTAATCGCTTTTGCTTTTATCTTGCAAGGTCATACTAGCAAACTCATAGAACTTTCTCCTGCTGTAGCTGTAGGAGCATTTTTGTTTGGTTTTGGTATAGTTTTTGCCGGAGGTTGTGAGTGTGGTTGGGCTTATCGTGCCTTTGAAGGACAAAGTCATTTTATGATAGTAGGAATTGCAAATATAATAGGAACTATGATTTTAGCTTTAAGTTATGACTTTTTACCAAAAGCTTTTAAAGAAGGTATAAAAATCAATCTTTTAACTGAATTTGGCAATTTAAATGGATTTTTTATCAATCTTATTTTATTCATCTTAATGTTTGTTTTTGTAGTATTTTACAAAAAACACTTCTTTAAAAATCAACTTAAAGGATAAACAATGAAAATTACTTATAGTTTAAATTTACAAGGTGAAGCTTGTCCTTATCCTGCTATAGCAACACTTGATGTCTTGCCTAAGCTTCAAAGTGGAGAAATTTTGGAAGTGCTTTGCGATTGCCCACAAAGTATCAATTCCATACCTCAAGATGCAAAAAACCGCGGTTTTAAAGTGCTTGAAATCGATCAAAGTGGGCCTACACTAAGATTTTTAATCAAAAAGCCTTGAAAATATTAATTTTTAAGCTTTAAAAAAATAGTGAGAATATTCATCTAAAATTATTCTCACTCTAAACCTTAATCATTCAAGCTCACGCACCAAGTTATCAATTCTATTTCTTAAAACACTTTGGCGTTTTACAATCTCTTCTATTTCTTTATTTAGTGCTTTTATGTCGATTATCTCTCTTGTATCTTTTGCTTCTACATAGCTTGATACGCTTAAGTTATAATCATTTTTTGCGATCTCTTCAATGCTTACAAGCTTAGTTAAATGTGGCACTTCTTTTCTATCTTTATAAAGTTTTAAGATATTTTCTAAGTTTTCCTTGCTTAGCATATTTTTATTAGTTACTTTGATAAATTCTTCATTTGCATTGATAAATAGTGTATTTTTATCAGTTTTATTCTTTCTAAGCACCAAAATACACACCGCAATGCTTGTGCCAAAAAAGAGATTTGGTGCTAGAGAGATCACACAATCTACAAAGTTTTCTTCTATCATATATTTTCTTATATCTCTCTGCTCCACCTCTATACATTACCCCAGGAAAGCAGACAATCGCTGCACTTCCTTTCTCGCTAAGCCAAGAGAGTGAGTGCATCACAAAAGCCAAGTCAGCTTTTGAAGTGGGTGCTAAAACCCCTGCTTTGTTAAATCTCTCATCATTGATTAAAAGTGCATTGTCTTTGCCCTCCCATTTGGTACTATAAGGCGGATTGCTAACAATTGCGTCAAAAGGCTCTAGCTCTTTATGATTTTCACTAGGATTTATCAAAGTATCGCCGTGTGCGATATCAAAGCGTGTGTAATTTACATCATGTAAGAACATATTCATTCTAGCAAGGTTGTAGGTAGTGATATTGATCTCTTGCCCAAAATAGCCCTTTTTAGGATCGCTTTTTAGTGATTTTTTGTATTGCAAAAGTAGCGATCCACTCCCACAAGCAGGATCGTAGACTTTATTTGGCTTAGCATTATTATACAAAGTAATTTCTACCAAAAGTTTGCTTACTTCTTGTGGAGTGAAAAACTCTCCCCCGCTTTTACCCGCATTACTTGCATACATTGTCATTAAAAACTCATACGCATCACCAAAAGCATCGATCTCATTTTCATTATAGTGCAAATCAAGCTCACTTATTGTTTCCATAATCTTTAAAATCTTTTTATTACGCTCTTTATTATCCGCTCCAAGTTTATTAGAGTAGAGATCCAAATCATCAAAAAGCCCTTTAAAGCTCTTTTCGCTCTCACTTCCATTAGCACTAGATTCTATCTCTTTAAAAACTACACTTAGTTTTTCATTTAAATTTTCTAAATTTGCATTTTTAAACATATTTGAAAAAAGATGGCTTGGCTTTATAAAAAATCCTTTAGCATTAATGATTGTATCTCTACCATTTTCTGCCATCTCATCGCTTAAATTTTCATAATCTTGCTCAAAAGATTTTAAAACATAATTTTTTAGATTCTCGCAGATAAAATAATAAAATAAAAATCCCAAAACATAACTTTTAAAATCCCATCCATCGACACTTCCACGCAAATCATTTGCTATCTTCCAAATGGTTTTGTGTAATTCTTCTCTCTCTACAACGCTTTTCATATGGCTTCCTTAAAAGTTAATAATTGATTTCTATAATATTCATATTGCTTTTTTCTTGCTTCTATCTCTGCGGGGATTCCACTTTGTAAATCCGTGGTAAGTGCGTGGAATTGATCTAAAATATTTACAATTTTTTCTTGTGTTGCAAGGGGTGGGATTGGGATTTGAAATCTATCTGTATCAGCTACTGCTAATTGTGGGATTTTAACCGCATTAGCTCTTGCTATTTTTTGAAAATATTCAACTTTGTTTTTAAGGTAGTAAAAAATAAATTTTAAATTTATATCTTTTGTATCTGGATTTAAAGAGTAAGACCACAATTCATTTTTATGTGTAAAAGGTTTTGCATAATATTCAAAATCCACATAACCGCGAGATTTTACAATTATGCTAGTTTTTTTAAGAATATTTTGCTCTTGCAATAATTCCATCTTGGTATCAATAAAAGTTTTACCACCTGCAAAGATTCTAATATCGCCATTTTGGATTGCGATTTTTTCCATTTCTCCCGCAGTGATATTGATACCTTTTTGTCTTTCACATATTTCACCTAGCATTTTTAGCTCATACCCCCCCCCCATTAGTTTTTAGATACTCAAAAGATAAAAGCTTGTTGCGATAATACTCATATTGACGGCGGCGCGCTTCTAGCTCTGCTTCTAGCTCTGCTTCTAGCTCTGTAAAAGTATCTAGAATCTTAACTATCTCTTCTTGAATTTCAAGCGGCGGAATTGGGATTTGGAGATTTTTCCACTTGGGTTGAGTTAAACCAAATCTAGTAATTCCTTGTGCATTTTTTAAAATTTGTTTTCGCAGATTCTCAGAATCAAAACAATATCTCAAAAAATAAGGATTAATTTGTCTATTGAAAATCCTAAAACGCATAATATGATAACTATAACAAACATTAGGCATATCTTCAATTGCAACAGAAGCAAAACCAATTTCATTAATATTCTCAGACGATGGAGTAATAAATAAATCATTTTTTAAAATATTACATTTTTGTATTTCAGCTTCTGAGGCAGTTACTTTCATTGAAGGAATATTTTTATTAATATAGTGATTATTCATCACATCTAAAAAATTTAAAAGAAAAACTTCTTTTTGGTTTTCTCTTATTTTTTTATCAACTCCTGTATTTGATAACTCCCCAATTTCCCATAAATTCTTAAACTCCACGCCATTAGGACAAAGCTCGTTTAATAATTTTTCTATTTTATTCATTCTCTTCCTTTTTAAGAAAAACTACAAATTTATCAAAAAAACTTTTAAGTTTATCAATGATTTGCTGTCGTTTTTCGTCATTTCCTTCACTCTTTGGAGCAAAAGGATTAATAAGCGGTAAAAGTCTTCCTATGCCCTCTCCTTTATCTTGGAAGAAATTTAGCTCAAAGGCTTCATCTAAATATTCTTTTGTCAAATTTCCATTTAAATTCTCATCTTTTATGATTTGTTGTAATTCTTGCTCTTTTTTTCTTTGCATAAAACTCTCAAAAAGGCTTTTATAATCGCTATTTTTATTATGATCAATCTCGTTTAAAAACTCTTGTATTAGCTCTTTTTTATCCCTTAAGCTTGGGTTTGAAATAATGGTTTTTAAAATATTTTCTTTTGTCTTTTCTTTGGAATCTTTGTGATACTCTTCAAGCAAGAACAATATAAAGTCTACATTGATCTCATTTTGTTTAATCAGCTCGATTTCAAAGATTAAATCATCATTGATATTTTCTTTTTCTTTCTCTTTTCTTAGAGTGTTGTAAAGCTCTAAATAATGGCTTTGATAATCTTGCTTATCTCTGATATCTAAAGGATTTTTAAATTCATCAAAAAGATTTAAAATATTTTCAAGCTTTAGAATCTCATTGAAAATTTTAATGAATTCTCGTTGCTCTTTTTCGCTTTTTAATGGAAAATTTAAAAGTTCAAATTTTTGTTTTAATTCATCCACTAACGCACTATATTTTTCAAAATAAAAAGCAAAATTTTCTAGCAAAACAATGCTTGATGCTTTTTCATCACCAAACATTTTTAAGCTTTCATTTGTGGCATTTTCTAAATCTCTAAAACACACGACATTGCCGCAATTTTTTTGCTCATTTAAGATTCTATTGGTGCGTGAAAAAGCCTGGAGTAGTCCGTGGTATTTGAGATTTTTATCCACATAAAGAGTATTGATCGTTTTAGAATCAAAGCCTGTTAAAAACATATTAACAACTATAAGCAAATCTAGCTCTTTATTTTTAAGCTTTTGGGATATATCTTTATAATAATTATCAAATTTTTCTAAGCTAAAATCACTTTTAAAATAGCTATTATAATCTTTTATCGCATTGCTTAAAAACTCTTTTGCACTTTGACTATCACTTGCAAACTCATCTAAATCTTCATTTTGTTCATAAGAGTAAATAATGCCAACTTTTAAATCTTGTTTGTTTTGTTTTAATTGTCTGCTAAATTCTTCATAATATTTTTTGGCAAAATCCACACTAGCGGTAGCAAAAATAGCGTTAAAACCTTGCACTCTTTGATTTTTAAGCGTGTAGGCACTTTGTCTTTTGGTATGGCGGTTAAAATTCTCTAAAATATAGCTTGTGATTTTTTCTATTCTTTCATCATTTAAAAGGCTTGATTCTCTATCAATGGTTAGAATTTTCTTATCTGAATCACTTTCAATTTGCTTCATTGTAGAATGATAACTTACTTTAAAAGGTAAGACATTTTTATCTTTTATCGCATTTAAAATCGTGTAAGAGTGCAAACAAACACCAAAAGTGCTTTGAGTGGTTTTAAGCTCTAAATTTTTATCATTATTAACAAAATAATTTTTGCTAGCATTTTCTTCAAAAATCGGCGTGCCAGTAAAACCAAAAATATAGTATTTTTTAAATTTTTTGATAATTTGTTCGTGCATTAAGCCAAATTGACTTCTATGGCATTCATCAAAAATAAAGACGATTTCAGAATCAAAAATGCGAGAATTTTCATATTTTTGCACGAATTTTGAAAGCTTTTGAATTGTGGTAATGATAATTTTCTCATCTTCTTTTGTGCTTTCTATGCGATGCTTTAGCTCATTGGTATTTTTAGTGGCATTAGCTGCACCTTTTTCAAATTTATCATATTCTTTTTGCGTTTGATAGTCTAAATCTTTCCTATCTACAACAAAAAGCACTTTTTGAATAAAGTTTAGTTTTGTGGCTAAAATCGCTGTTTTAAAGGAAGTTAAAGTCTTTCCGCTTCCTGTGCTATGCCATATATAGCCCCCTGCTTCTACACTGCCATAATGTTTGTGATTATGGGCGATTTTAATTTTATCTATAATCCTCTCACTTGCTGCGATTTGATAAGGACGCATAATAAGCAATTCATCATCTGCATTAAAAACACAATATTTTGTAAGGATATTAAGCAAATTTCTTTTAGCTAAAAAGGTTTTTGCAAAGTCTTCTAAATCTTCGATAATATTGTTTTTAGCATCTGAAAAACTCATACAAAAAGCATAATTATCGTTTTGTGATTTTTTAGCTTTGTGCTGGTTTGTGTTGCTATAGTATTTAGTAAGTGTGCCATTTGAAATAATAAAAATTTGCACAAATTCATAAAGTGCATTGCCCTCTAAAAAGCTTTCTTTTTGATAACGCCTGATTTGATTGAAAGCTTCTTTTAGATTCACCCCACGCCTTTTTAGCTCAATATGCACTAAAGGCAGTCCATTTACTAAAATGCTAACATCATAGCGATTTTTAAATTCTCCATTTTCATTTTTTAACTGCGAGATAACTTGAAGGTGATTATTAATAGGATTAACTCTATCTATCAAAATAATATTTTTCTTGCTTCCATCTTCTTTTTCAAGTGTAAGTGTAAAACCATCACTTTGAAGCATTTTAGTTTTATCTTCAAAAGTTAGCTTAAGATTAGTGATATTTTGCCTATAAAAACTTTCCCATTCTGTCGGTGAAAAAGAGATATTATTAAGCCTTTGAAGTTGTAATTTAAAATTAGATTCAAGATCGTTTATATCGCTTAAATTTAATCGCTCATAGCCTTGAAGTGTAAGTTCTTTAATAAGAAATCTTTCTAAATCCTCTTCGCTTTGATAAGCTTTTGGCTCTTTTGGTGTGAATTTGTATTCTGTAATAATAGTAGTGTTGTCATTTTGCGTCATTAAATCATTCATAAAAAGCCTAAAAATATAATTTAGGAAATTATACACAATTATCCCTACAAAAGTAGGGATTTTTAGAGATTTTCAAAGCTCTTTTAACATCCTTTCATAAGCAGCTTTAGTTCCTGAGCGGACATTAGTAAGTAAACTTGCAATAATAATTACCACCGAAGCTGCTAAAAACCCTGGAACTATTTCATAAAGACCCGAATTTGCAAAATTCTTCCAAAGTACCACAGTAGCAGCTCCTGTTATCATACCTAAAATCGCTCCTACTCTTGTCATCCTACTCCAAAATAAAGAAAAAAGCATTACAGAACCAAAAGAAGCTCCAAATCCAGCCCATGCATAAGAAACTATACTCAAAACACTTGAATTTTTATCAGTAGAAATCAAAAACGCTATTACAGCTACCAGTAAAACACCTAATTTACCTAAATTTAATACAACATGACTTGGCGCATCTTCTCTAAAAATCTTTTTATAAAAATCTTCTGCTATAGTAGAACTTGAAACCAGCAATTGTGAACTTGCCGTACTCATAATAGCCGCCAAAATAGCACTGAGTAAAATACCTGCTATCCAAGGATTAAATAAAAGTTGCGACATCACGATGAAAATCTTTTCAGGATCTTGCAAACTTAATTCAAATTTATGCACATAAGCTATACCCAAAATACCTATCATACAAGCACTTAAAAGACAAACCACCATCCAAGCAATACCTATAAAAGTGGCCATAGGAATATCTTTAGTAGAACGAATCGACATAAAACGCACTAAAATATGTGGTTGACCAAAATAACCCAAACCCCAAGCAAGTGCAGATATAATGCTTATAACTTCTACTCCTTCGCCCATAGATAAAGCTTGTGGCTTTATTTCTCTTATTATATTCATCGCTTCACCAAAGCCACCTAAATGATAAAGCATAACCAAAGGTACAATAATTAAAGCCATCATCATTAAAAGCCCTTGTATCATATCCGTCCAACAAACTGCCTTATATCCACCTAAAAAAGTATAAGCAACAATAATAATCGTTCCAGTAGTTAAAGCATAATCGTATCTGATACCAAAAGTACTTTCAAAAAGTTTTGCTCCACTTACAAGTCCTGATGAAACATAAAAAGTAAAAAATATCAAAATTACCACCGCACATATGATGCGCAGTATATGTTTATCATCATCAAAACGAGTTTCAAAATAATCAGGAATAGTCAAAGAATTTGCAATCACACTGGTATAAATTCTAAGTCTTTTTGCCACAAAAATCCAATTTAAACTAGCTCCTATAGTAAGTCCAATTGCAATATAAGAATCTATAAAACCACTTATGTATAAAGCTCCTGGTAAACCCATTAAAAGCCAACCACTCATATCAGAAGCCCCTGCACTAAGTGCAGATATCACAGGCCCCATAGTACGCCCACCTAGAAAATAATCTTCTGAATTTTTATTTTGTTTATAAAAATAAAAACCTATATAAAGCATCAATAAGGCATAAACTACAAACATCACTGCTATTGGGGTATTAATTTGAACTACTTCCATCAATCTCTCCTTGATCATTAAGATATTGCTCTAATGCCTAAATTTCCATAGCGATGAAAAGATATACTTAAAGCTTTTTCATTAAAATAATTTAAAAGTTCAAAACGACCATTTAACAATGGCTTTTCTCTTATGATGATTTTAGCAAGCTTTGCAGCCTCTTTATAAATCTCATCATTTACATCTGGCTTTGCCAAATAACGCACTCTTTCATATTCTTTAATACTCTTGATAAAATTTTCTTTATTTTCTTTTAAAAATAATACTTTTGCTCCTATGCTTTGAACAATTCGTTCTATCATACTAACATCTTGTTCATCATAACTGATACTTAGATCAATATTTACAATATTTGCACCTAAAATCACCCCTAAAACATCTTTTAAGCTTTCATTTCCACAAAGTCTTAAAACCATATTCTTTATTTTAGTATAAGAAAAAAGATTATCTTCTCCACGAATATTGACATAATCTTTTGAAACACTAAACTCATTTTTATAATGATAAGCATAAGATTGAGACATTTTAATTAAATCGTTCATAAAATCTTGTGATTCTTTTAAATCTATTTGTGCTAATTTTTTTGAAAATTTATCTTCAATTAAATGATCATCAAAATCTTCTTGCTTAATCTCTAAAAATTGAGTGATATAGTTGTAAATTCCTACTTTTCTACCCAAACCTATAGCTGATTTTTTAATTCCACCAAAAGGTTGACGAAGCACTATAGCCCCTGTGGTTGGTTTGTTGATATAAATATTTCCTGCTTCTATATGAGTGTGAAAATACTCCCATTCTCTTTCATCTAAGCTTTCAAAACCTGCAGTTAAACCATAACCTGTGGAATTTACTATATCAATAGCTTCTTTTAAGTCTTTAGCCTTCATCACACTTAAAATCGGTACAAAAAGTTCATTCATATGAGTAAAATCACCCTTTTTAGTGCCATATTTTATGCCTGGCGTCATTAAATAAGGATTATCCTCTAAAAACTTAGGTTTTAATGCCCATTCTTCATAAGGTTGTAATTCATCTAAAGCCTTTTGAACTTTAGAACTTGGCTTATCAGCTAAAGCACCTAATTTATTTTTAAATTCAAAAGGACTGCCCACTGCCATAGAACTTGCAGCATCCACTAAAGTCTTTTTAAATTCTTCATCATTATAAACCTCTTCTTCTAAGACTAGCAAAGAAGTAGCTGAACATTTTTGACCGCTATTGCTAAAAGCAGAATGAATGATATTTTTAATCGCACTATCACGATCAGCAAATTTAGAAACTATAGTCGCATTCTTTCCTCCCGTTTCAGCACTTAAAAGCAAGGTTGGATTAGCTTTTAACATAGCATAAGCAGTATCCTCTCCTCCTGTAAGAATTGAAAATTTAATCGCTTCATCAACAAGTAAATATTTAGAAATATCGCTTCCTTTTGAAGGTAAGAAAATCAAAGCATCTTTTGGAATACCTGCATCCCAAAAACACTTACAAAGCATATAACCTGTTAGGGTTGAAAGTGAAGAAGGTTTATAAATCACCACATTACCTGCAGCTAGTGGTGCAGCTATAGTACCTACTGAAATCCCTATAGGAAAATTCCAAGGAGCTATGGTAACCCCTATGCCTTTAGGTGTGAATTTAACTTTTGGATTTTGTTTTTTAAGCTCTTCTAAAGAGTGCGGATAAAATTCTATAAAATCAATAGCCTCGCTTACTTCAGGATCGATCTCTAAAAAGGTTTTGCCCACTTCTAAAGCTGCCAAACCTATCAAATCCCCTCTTCTTTCTCTCATCAGTTTTGCACTTTTGGCTAAAATTTGATAAATTTCATCATGACTTTTTTGTGTAAATTTGGAATTTTTAGCTACTTCTAAAGCTTGTTTGATTTCTTTTTCTCCTGCTAAATAAGCCTTTCCTATAACTCTATCTTCGATCTTATCTTTAACTTCTAAAACATTTAAATTTTCTGCTTTAAAATCAAGTTCGCCTATAACAGGATAAACATCATAATCTTTTAAATTTTCATATTTAGTTTTAATTTCTTTAGCCCACGCTCTATTTTGTGCTAAAATAAAATCCGTATCGCTTTCATTGCTAAATTTTTTACTTTCATAAGAACTTATGATATTTGATTCTTTATTTCTATCTTGCTTACGATGTGTAGTATTATCAAGAATTTTTATGCCTTCTAAAGATTTTAAAAAAAGTTCTTTTTGGATATTCCAGTTCTTATCTCCTACTTTAAGATTGAAAAAATAACGCATAAAATTATCTTCACTTGTATTTTCATCAAGGCGTCTTACAAGATAAGCAATGGCATTGTTAAAATGTGCTTCATCGCAAACTGGGGCATAAAGGATTAGATCATGCATTTTAGATAATTCATAAGAACATTGCAAACTCATACCTTCAAGCATTTCAAAAGTAAAAGAATCCAAAGCACCCACTTCACTTATGCGTGTATAAGCATAAGCAATCTCAAAGATATTATGACTTGCAATTCCTATGTTGATGTATTTATAATTATCTCCTTCAAGAATAAAATCAAGCATTTTATTATAATTACTATCAGTATCTATTTTTTTGTAAAAAGTAGGAAGCTCCCAACCCCTTTGAGACGCAATGGTTTCTTCACTTTCCATATTAGCACCCTTAACAAAACGGATCTTAATAGGCTTCATACCTTTTAAAACCCTCTCTTTTGAAAAAGCAAAAAGTTTTTTAAGATACTTATAAGAATCAGGAATATAAGCTTGCAAAACAATCCCTGCTTTAATATCAAATTTAGCCACACTTTCCATAAAAGCTGCAACGGTGAGCTCTAAATCCCTAAATTCTTCCATATCAAGATTGATAAATTTAGATACACCTTGTTTTTTCTCTTCTTCTAAGGCTAAAGCATAAAGATAATCTAGTCTTTTTACGACCTCTTCTTTAGAATAATTAAAATCTATAATATTAATTTGTGAAAAAATAGTAGTAATTTTTATGGAAATATAAGTGATATAGCTTGATTTTAAGGCTTCTTCGTATTTTTGCATACGATATTTACTCTCAGCTTCACCTAAAACCTCTTCGCCGATTAAATTCACATTTAAGGTAATTTTATCTTGCTCTTTTCTTTTCTTAATATGTGGTTCTAAAACACTAGGATTTGCATCTAGAACCATATCTTTAGTATCTTCTCTTAAATGTTTGACAAAAAAAGGTACACTTAAATTAGGAGCAAATTTGCCAAAATTTAAAAAGCTAAAAAGTAGGAATTTTTCAAAAGTGCTAAAAAAATCCGCTATGCCATATTTACTCAAAGTATATTCTATAAGCTCAAAACTTGCATTTTTATCTTTACATCTAAAAGAACGATCTAAAAGCTCTATAAGCATAACTTTATTTTTGGGATTATTAAGAAGTTTTTGCATTTTAGCATGAAATTCTTTTTCAGAATTTGAAATATTGGCTTCTATTTGTCCTTGTAATTCTTCAGCTAAGGCTAAAGCTTTTTGTATCATTTCGTATCTCCTAAGATAAAATAAATTTTAATAAATAATATATAAATAAGATAAAAAATAATATTTTAAATCATAGAAAATGTATAAAAAATGATAAAAAAAATTTTAATGGGTATATAAGTAACAAAAATTAAGAAATGATAATATCATTTTCTTGCTTATTTACAACCTTAGCAATAATTTTAGCTTGAATATTTTCATCTTCTAGTTTTTTTAAACATTCTAAGGAATCTTTTTCACTTATAGAAATTAAAAGTCCTCCTGAAGTTTGTGGATCGCAAAGTAATAATTTTTCTTCATTTAAATCAGGGGTAAGTTCTTTTATAAATTCTAAATTTTTATAAGCTCCAGCAGGAATTAAACCCATATTAAAATACTCTTTTACTCCATCTAAAAAAGGAAGTTCACTTTCAAAAATTTCAAAAGAAATATTTTTATTTAGCATTTCTTTTAAATGACCTAAAAGTCCAAAACCTGTGACATCACTCATGGCGCTTGGGTGAAATTTAAGAGCAATTTGACTGGCTTTATAATTTAACTCCATCATACTTTTAAGCATTATATCTAAATGTTTTTGATTTAGCATTTGTGCCTTTAAAGCTGTACTTAAAATTCCTATTCCTAAAGGCTTGGTTAAAATGATACAATCTCCAACTTTAGAAGTATTATTAGCAATAAATTTACTAGGATGTACTTTCCCTGTAACACTAAGTCCAAAAAAAAGCTCAGTGCTTTCTATAGTATGGCCACCCACAACTAAAGCATTGCATTCTTGAACCTTATCATTTGCACCTTCTAAAAGCTCTTTTAAGATATTTAAATCATGATTACAAGTATCAAAACCTACTATATTTAAGGCATTAATCGCCTCTGCACCCATAGCAAAAACATCGCTTAAAGCATTTGTTGCGGCAATAGCACCAAAATGATAGGCACTATCTACTATAGGAGTGATAAAATCAAGCGTTTGCACCAAAGCTAAATCGCGGCTAATTTGATATACGCTTGCATCTTCATTATTTCCGATATCGCTAAGTAAGGCAGGGGTTTTTTGCATGAAATTTAAAATTGTTTTAAGACCACCCGGGCTTAATTTCGCTGCTCAGCCTGCTGCTTTAACAAAATGCGTTAAATTTTGATTTTTATATTGCAGCATTTTTCCTTTACAAAGTAATAATTTTTGCTTTACCAAAAAGCTCATTTAAAATTTCATAAGCATTGCCTATATTTCCTATTTTAAGCTCTTTGCTTTTATTAAAAAATTCCAGACAAGCTCCGCAACTTATGATCTCAATACCTAAATTTTCAAGTTCTTTCATAGCTAAATGTGCTTTATGATTTTCATCAACATTGATTAAAACACTTTCATTTACGCAAAGAATTTTACTTGGAGCATGATCTAAATTTTTTAAGGTACTTAAAAATCCTACAAGTAAATTTTGTCCCAATTCACCCTCACCCACTTTGTCGGTTTTTAAAAATAAAACATTATAATCGTGAATATTTACTTCACTAGAATTAAAATTCTTTTTTTGCACTTTGATGCAAAACTCTTGTGCATTTTCATCTATAATAGGATTTAAATTTAAAGAGTTAAGAAATTTTACAACATTATTTTTTGAAATAATAGAATTTAAAACAATTTCTAAAATTTCATTTTCTTGAAGTTTTTCAAGAGCGTTTTTTGTTTCAACTATAGGCTGAGGACAAGAAAGATTGCGACAATCAATTTTCATTATTTTTCCTTGATATTAGCTTTGAAAAATAATATTATTTTATTACTTGTTTTGTGTTTAAAAATTTTAAATAATATAGAAAAAATTCAAAAGCTCAAAAATGAGCTTTTTTTAAAATCTTTTTTTATTCACATCTTCAAGAATTGCCGCAGCAATTTGATTGACTTCATTTGTTATATTATTGGTAACATTTGCAACTTCGACATTTTCCTTAGTTACAGTTTCAAGTTGTGCTATAGCATCGTTAATCTGTGTGATTCCTGCTGTTTGTTCTTTTACAGATTCTGCTACTTCATTTACGCTTTGAACAAGTATATTAATATTTGCCTCGATTTCAGATAAGGATTTTCCTGTTCTTTCCGCAAGCTGTCTTACCTCATCTGCAACAACTGCAAAACCACGCCCATGTTCTCCAGCACGTGCAGCTTCAATAGCTGCATTTAAAGCAAGAAGATTCGTTTGCTCAGCGATATCTTTAATCACATTGACAATATTTTTTATATCATCAGCTTGCGAAGCAACCTCAACTGTTTTTCCACTTACATTTTGCATAGAAGAATTAATCTCCTCTACAGCTGCAGCCGATTGTTCTAAAGAACTCGCTTGTGCATTAGAGCCATCAGCAAGTTTTTGCATAGAATTTTTTAACTCTTCTGACTGATTGGCTAAATCTTTAGCAAAATTTGAAGAAGCTACAAGCATCTTTTTAATTTCTTTACCTAAAATATTAGTTGTAATCTCAACTTCGCCTTTAGCATCAAGCACCTCTGTGCTAAAATCAAGCGCTTTATAACTATCAAAAACTCTATTAATTTCATTCATATTAGAACCAATTTTACTTTGCAAAACATCAAGCATTCTATTAAGAACATTTTTAAGTTCTACTAATTGAGGGTTTATAGGATTTTTAGTAATTCTTGCAGTTAAATTACCTTTTTCGATTTCTTTAGCAGTTTGCACCGATTCATCTACAGCATTTTGATCTTGCTCTAAAGATATTTGAATCTTTTCAATATTTTCATTTATGATTCTTCCCATTGCCCCTAATTCATCATTGGCTCGAATTTTAATTAATTTTAGCTCAATTTTTTCATGATTTAAGAAACGGAAAAAAGATTCTAAAGAGTTAAGAATAATTGGTAATCTTGTTGCAACAATTTTTCTTACGCAATAATAAACCACTCCCAAAACAACAAAAATAAAAATAAAAGATGCGCTAATAATAATTAATTGTAATTTTTTCAAAGGTTCAAAAACTGAATATTTAGGGGCAGTTACCAAAACTGTCCAAGAGCTATCTTGCACTTTAAAACTATTAATCGCGGCATAAGAATCATCACCATCAAAAGCTATATAGTTAAAAACTCCATTTTTTCCTTCGCTCATAGCCTTATAAGTCTCTTGTGCGCCTTTGTTAGGATTGACATCTTTTAAATTTTTTAAAACCAAATTTTTATTAGGGTGAATTGCAACAAGACCATCTGAATTTAAAAGAACTCTTAATTCTCCATCATATTTTTGACTCTTGGGATCTAAAAGATAAGTAGCAATAGCCGAAAAATTCAAAGTCATACCGATAACACCTACAACTTGATTCTTTCGGTCAAATATAGGCATAGCAATATTTACAGCATCAAAATCTTGACCTTCTAAATTCATCCTAATAGGACGTCCTATATATACTTTATTTTCCCCATATTTTGCTTTTTTTAATATATCTTGCACAACTTGTAAATTAGCTATTTCATCACTAGCTTGTATTGCTTTTATCCCGCCTTTACTATCTTTTTCTTCATCAACATAAAGCATAACAAATTTTCCACTTTGAGTATTGAAAAATTTACTCTCCTCTTTAAAATATTCTGGCGGATCGATAAGATACAAATAAGTAAAATTAGAATAAGCACTATTATCAAAAGTATTGGTTATAATATTTGTTATACTGTCTATATCTAAATTTTCTTTTGAAGTTGATCTAAACATTTCTGTTAAAGTACCTGAAATACTTTTATTTAAAGCAATCATTTCCCCAAAAATTCCTTGAGTTTGGGTAGCATATTCTTTCGTGATAGAAGCTAGAATATCTTCTGTATTTTTGGTAATATTTTGACTTACTTGTTTTGTGATTAATGAAATTAAAATAATAAGCCCAATAACAACAACAGTTGCTACAGAAAAAATAAGTTTTAAACCTATATTTAAAGATTTAAACATCTTAATAACTCCTAAAATAAAATTTTGGATTTTATATTTTAACATATTTTTTAAAAAAATACCATTAATTAATTATAAAAATATTATGTATTAGTATTTTTTGATAGAAGATTTATTTTTTTCCTTTTAAGAACAATTCTTTAAAGCGTTTATTAGCGTATTCTTCTATGTCCTTTTGCAAAATAGAGTAATTTTCCATTAATTCCAAAGCTCTAGGAGTAAGTTTTGTTCCTGATTCTTTAGAGCGTCCTTGTCGTGTGCTAACTAAAATTTCTTGAGAATTTTTTTGTAAGGTTTGTAAATGCATCCAAGCTTTTTTATAATTAATCCCCATAAGTTTAGAAGCATGCAATAAACTACCTGTTTGTCCGATAAGCTCTAAAAGTTCTGTTTTTCCTCGTCCAAAAAGCAAATCTCCATCCGCATTTTCAATCCAAGTTTTTGTTCTTACTATAAATTGCTTACCTTTTTTTTCTTTAAAACAACCAAGTTGACAATACTTTACATCAACCTTATAAGCTTTTAAAGCTGAACGCATACTTTTAAGTCCACAACCTTCTTTAGCAATATCTCTTGCATCTTTACAAAAAATTCTACGCTTTTCATCTAAACTAGGTTCTATTTTTTTAAGCACTTCAATCTTTGCTTTTTCAAAATCTAAATGTCCAAATTGCCCCAACTCGCAATTATCAATTCTCATGTGATTTTCATCGGCTAATTGTCCGATTTTTTCTATATTTATATTAAATTTCTTTGCAATTTTAAAAGCCGTACCACAATCTAATTTTTCATTACTATTTAACAATTCTCTCATGTATGAGATGATTTCTTTTTCTTGATTTTTATCCATGAATTCTAAATTCTCCACTATAAATATTGATCTTATTTTCTCTAGCAAAACCACAAAGCGTTAAATCAAATTTTCTTGCTATCATAACCCCTAAACAAGTAGGAGCCGTGCGTGAAACAAGCACTGGAATTTTATGCATAACTGCTTTAGCTACCATTTCAGAACTTAGCCTTCCACTAACCATTAAAAAACATTGACTTAAATCAACCCCAGCTAAACGTGCTTTTCCTAAAGCTTTATCTATGGTATTATGTTGAGCTATATCTTCACCTATAAAAAAAGTTTTCTCATCTACAAAAAGCTTAGCCGTATGCACACAGCCTGTTTTCTCGTAAAGCTCGCATTGAGTATAAAAAGTACTCATTTGTTTTAAAATTTCATCTTTGCTAAATTTTACATCAGAACTAATTTTACTCGCTTCAATGGCTTCTAAATCGATATTTGCAGTATGTGCTCTACCACAACCACTTATAACTACGCCTTCAGCATTAAGCTTTGCTAAATTTTCTTTATCAATCTTTGCTTTGATATGCACACTCATACCATCATCTTTTGTTTCTATGTTCTCAATATCGCTTACTTTTGCAATGATATTTTCGCTCATTAAATACCCTATTGCTAATGCCTGTTCATCTACAGGAGTTGCCATTAAAGCACCTACTTTTTCATCATTAATAAAAATTTCAAGCTTAATTTCACGTACTAAAGTATCATCGCATGTAAAAGATTCATCACCTTTATATTTTAAAATTTGGGTTGTAAATAATGGATCCATACCTTATCCTTTAAATATCTTTAAATAATATTATATCAAAAAAACATAAATAACAAATTTATATATGGAAAAATAGATTTTAGATTCAACTTATAAAATAAAATTCGTTCTATTTATTTCAAAAAAGCTTAAAACTACCGCTATGCAATAACATAGCGGTTAAAGATTAAATTTTTACATTAGGATCATAAGAAAAACTAGGTTCAATTTGCTTTTTATTGCTTAATTCTTTATACCAATAAGAATGTAAAATATAAACCTCCTCTTCTTCCTTATAACCACTAATCATAGAATGGATACTGCCTTTGATTGCAAATACTGCCATATAAATATGCACACCAAAAAACACTGCACACACTATACCCAAGAAATTATGCACTATAGCTGAAATTCTTAAAAGTTCAATTTGAGTTAAACCAAAAAGACCTTGAATTGCCGTGGAATTAAAATCAAGAAAATACATAAATCCACCTGTAATTATCATCAAAAATCCACCAAAAACAGCAATATAATACCAAGATTTTTGACCAAAATTAAACTTACCTGCAGGTACAGGACGTTTTACTTTGCTTAAATAACCACCTACTATCATCATCCATCTGATATCATAACTTGCAGGAAGCATTCTTTTAATCCACCATAAAAACATAGGGATTATAGAGATGATAAATAAAACCGTTGCAAAAGCATGTAAATTTTTACAAACTCTTACAAAAAGTCCACCTCCAAAAGTCGCCCCAAACATCATCACAAAACCAGTTGGCACTAAAATCACCCAAGAAATTGCCGCGATAAAATGAAAAAGTCTTTCAAATAATGTAAAAGCATAAATTTTCTTTCCATCGTGTGAAAATTGCTTAGGTCCTATAACCATATAATGCAAAGCAAATGCAGACAATACCGCAATAATAGCGATTAAAGCTATAGTAGCTATATATTCACCTTGCAAAGTTGTCCAAAGTTTGCCAAAAGTATCATAATTTGGGATATTTGTAATACGATGAAAATCCCAAATTTGGGTATCTTGTCCCATTCTCTCGCTACCATAAGCAAATAAACTTACCACGCTTAACAAAAGCGTTACAAATACTTTTCTCATAAGCGTTCCTTTCCTGTGTAAGCAATCTTCCACTCCAAACTTTCTGAAGGATTTGGAATGCCATAATTTCTATTCATAAGTCTATTATGATAAATCTCTTCTATTTTAGAACTTTCACCTACTAAAAGTGCTTTTGTCGAACACATCGCAGCACATACAGGAACTTTTCCTTCTGCGATACGATTTTGACCATAAAGTTCTCTTTCTTTTTCTGAATTCGTTGCTTCAGGGCCACCTGCACACATAGTACATTTATCCATAATGCCTTTATTTCCAAAAACACTATCTTTTGGAAATTGTGGTGCACCAAAAGGACAAGCATAAAGACAATATCCACAACCTATGCAAATTTCTTTATCGTGCAAAACAATACCATCAGCACGGATGTAAAAACAATCCACAGGACAAACGATAGAACAAGGAGCATCATCACAATGCATACAAGAAATAGAAGTTGAAACTTCTTTTCCTTGAATTCCTTCATTTAAAGTAATCACACGGCGGCGGCGAATATGAATAGGAAGCTCATGTGCTTCATCACAAGCTACCGCACAACCATTACAATCAATACAACGCTCATTATCACAAAAGAATTTCAAGCGTTCTTTTTCTAAATTTGCAAAATTTACCTTACTCATTTTCCATCCTTACTGATTCTACAAAGCCCACCTTTAGTCTCTGGAATCTGACACATGATATCATAACCATAATTTGTTACCGTATTAGCACTTTCTCCGCTTGCATAAGGCTTAGTTCCTTCTGGGAAATTGTGCGTTAAATCCACGCCTTGCATAACTCCTGTAAAATGGAAAGGCAAGAAAATCATATCTTTTGCTACACCTGGATTAACCTTCACTCTTACATGAATTTTAGTGCCTTCTGGAGAATGTACCCAAATCATATCTCCTGCTTTAATGTCTTGCTCTTTTGCTAATTCAGGATTGATCTCACAAAACATTTCAGGTGTTAAACGCGTTAGATACATAGACGCTCTATTTTCCATACCTGCACCATTTAAATTCACAAGTCTTGCGGTAACAAGATTAAGCGGGAATTCTTTAGAATAATCCTTAGCTTGTTGCACAGAAACAAATTTAGTATCCACGCGATAAAGTGCTTTTTGATCTTCAAAACTTGGATATTTTTGCACCAAATCGTTTCTTGGAGAATGTAAAGGCTCACGGTGGAGTGGAATTTTATCTTTAAAAGTCCAAACTACAGCTCTAGCTTTAGCATTTCCATAAGGAACTATGCCTTTTTCTATACATTTAGTTGCTATGATATTGCTATCATCATAAGACCAAGTTGATCCCATTTTTTCTTTTTCTTGGGCACTTAAAGTAATGCCTAAAACTTTTTCT
Source organism: Campylobacter sp. BCW_4321 (assembly GCF_001763075.1). NCBI lineage: Bacteria > Pseudomonadati > Campylobacterota > Epsilonproteobacteria > Campylobacterales > Campylobacteraceae > Campylobacter > Campylobacter sp. BCW_4321. Next base: position 82,496 of record NZ_MJYA01000066.1, read on the forward strand.
ATATTATCTTTAGTAATTTGTGGATAACCTGTATCAATAGGCGAATTTAAAGGCGCATTTTTAGCAAGTAAACTCTCTCCTTCATACTCAAGTCCAAAATTGTTTCTAAAGCCCATACCACCTTTTGCTACTTCAATGTCGGTATTATAAAGCACAGGAGAACCTGGATGCTTATCACTCCAACAAGGCCAAGGAAGCCCGTAATACTCGCCAGCAACTTCGTCTTTTCCTTCTAAAGTTACCTCATCAAATTTATCCCAGTATAAAGTATGTTTTTTAAGCCTTTCAGGACTCCAACCATTAAGCCCTATACTTCTAACTGCTTTTGCAATTTCTCTTGTTGCATTTTCAGGCCAAACGATCTCACCTTTTTCATCGCGTAAAGTCTTGGTAAAGTCTTCATAAAAACCTAATTTTTTAGAAAGCTCAAATAAAATTTCTTGATCTTCCATGCTTTCATAAAGTGGATCTACAACCTTAAATCTCCATTGTCCACTACGATTTGTAGCTGTTACACTTCCGCTTGTTTCAAACTGTGTTGCTGCAGGTAAAAGATAAATCCCATCTTTTCTTTCTGCGATAATCCCTGCTTCATTTACAAAAGGATCAGCCAAAACTAAAAGCTCTAAAGCTTCCAAACCTTCTTTAACTTTTACTTGTTGTGCGGTTGAAGTGATACCATTTCCCATAACTACTAAAGCTTTTAAAGGCGTTCCTGCATTATCGATAGCATCATTTCCATCTTTTCCATTTAAAGCTGCTGCCCACCATCTAGCAAGTGAAAGTCCGGTTTTATGCATCCAATCTTTACTTACAAAATTTCCTAAAAGCCATTCATAATCCACACCCCAAATTTTGGCATAGTATCTCCAAGTCGCTTCATTTAAAGGATAATAACCAGGTAAATTTTCACTCAAACAAGCCATATCCGAAGCACCTTGAACATTATCGTGTCCGCGTAAGATATTAACTCCGCCACCAAATTTACCTATATTTCCAAGTACCATTTGCACAATAGGTGCTAAACGTGTATTTGAAGTTCCTACAGTATGTTGAGTTAAACCCATAGCCCAAATAAGCGTAGTTGGTTTGTTTTTAGCTACTTCGTGAGTGATTTGCACCAAAAGTTCTTTAGAAATTCCCGTAACATTTTCTACTTCTTCGGCTGTCCATTTTGCTGCTTCTTCGCGAATTTTATCAATTCCAAAAACTCTTTCATCAAGATATTTTGTATCTTCTAAGCCTTCATCAAAGATGATTTTTAGCATTCCATACATGAAAGCAATGTCAGTTCCTGGACGAATTCTTGCATAAATATCCGCTTTTGCTGCACTTTTTGTAAATCTAGGATCTACAACGATAAGCTTTGCACCTTTTTCTTTTGCTTTTAAGAAATGTCTAAAACCCACAGGGTGATTTACCGCTGGATTTGCTCCAATGATAATGATACATTTACTTCTTTGGATGTCTCCAAGATGGTTTGTCATAGCGCCATAACCAAATGTATTCGCCACACCGGCGACTGTTGCGCTGTGTCAAATTCTAGCTTGATGATCTACATTGTTCGTTCCAAAAAATGCTGCAAATTTTCTTATATAATAAGCTTGTTCATTATTAAGTTTTGCAGAACCTAAAAACATAACACTTTCAGGATTTTCTTTACGATAAGCAGCTAGTTTTTCTCCGATCTCACTTAAAGCTTGCTCATAACTTATGCGTTTCCATTCTCCATTTTCTTTTTTCATAGGATATTTTAAACGCACATGTGAACGCACCATATCGATCATATCAGATCCCTTGCAGCAATGTCCACCTGAACTCACAGGATGATCTTGAGCGATTTCTTGACGCACCCAAACACCATTTTGCACTTCTGCAATAATCCCACAGCCTACAGAACAGGCTGTACAAACTGTTTTTACTTTTTTACTACCTTCATAAGCTTCTTTAAGCTCATCAGCACTCGCTTCTCTTAAAGTTTCACTTCTAGCAAGCAACGGTGTTGCTAGGCTTGAAAGTGCTGCCATTTTAAGAAAAGAACGACGCGTAAGCTTGATATTTTCACCTACACTTGACATTACTCAGCCTTTATATAATAATTTTCCCAATTAGCACTTCTTTGAAAAAGCACTTCTTTTTTCTTACTTTTACCTTTAACCAAATCTTTTCTTTCTTCATCTTTAGCTAGAGCTAAAGTTGTGCTACCAAGCACTCCAGCAGCCCCTAAGGCAAAAGCGGATTTTTTAAGAAATTCCCTGCGATTTTTCACGAGTCCTCCTTTGTTTATTTGCTTCTCTTCTTAAAAATTCTGAACGCGATAGATCGTTTTGCACTTTTTTAGAATTTATTTTTGCAGGTTTTTCCACTTCAAAGCAAAGTCTTTCAAATTCCATAAAAGCCGATGCAATACTTGCAATTTCCTTATATAAATTCGCATTTTTATTCATGAAAACATCGCCTAAAAACTCATCAATGCTTTTATTGATCACTTTTTCAAAAAGCTCTTTGGCTAAATCATCTTCATTTTGCCTTAAAAATTCACTCATCAACAATAAACAAAATCCAACACTATCTTCACTTTCTTTAAAAAATTTTTCATTGCGTCTTATTTTACTTTTGACTAAAATTTGACGCACGCAAAGTAAAGGATTTGAATTTTCAAAACCTTCTTCTATGTAAGAAAAAGTCGTTGGAATACTATTTTTAAGACTTAAAAAAAGCAAATCATATTCTTTAAAAAATGCTTGTATAGAATTTTCATCATCTAAATGCTTAAGCAAGATATCAAAATTTGATTTTAAATTTTCATCAAATAAACATTCTTGCATTGTCTTTAAATACTCTTGTAATTTTGACAATCTTTCTTCAGAAAATGAAAAAACAAAAAGCTCTCCTAGACATTGATAATAAAGACTTCTAGCTAATCTTAATTTTTCCAAATCCATTAAAGCCCCCATGCATTCAAAATTTTCAAAAATAGCTTTAAATTTTGCTTGAATGAATATTATGCAAAATATACCTAATATTCATTTTAAAGCCGATTTTTAAATCGATTTATCTTAATACTATTTGATTTAAAAATCACTGAATTTCAATAAAATTCCACAAGGATTTAAAATATTAAAAAATCATACCAAAATATTGAAAATTAGATATTTGAGTTGATTTTATATTTGAAAAAATAAAATACTTTGCATAAAATTTATATCTTTGATTCTCTTCCAAATAAAATTAACATTTTATGCAAATTATAAATAATACTAATTTCTTAAAGAATAATCCTTATAAGAAAATTCTCTTATCATTTGAAGTTCATTTTTTGCATTTAAAAGCATGAGATTTGGAAGTCTTATACCATTAAAAGTTGTGTTTTTTACAATGGTGTAATGAATTTGATCTAAAAAAACAATTTTATCGCCGATTTTAAGCTTTTTATCAAAGGCGTATTCTCCCATTACATCACCCGCTAAACAAGTATTTCCAGTAAGCAAATAGGAAAATTCGTTCTCTTTTAAGTCTGAAATTTTTTCATTTTCTCTTGTGGCTAAAATTCTAGCATTTAAAACTTCACTTGTATAAGGCATGATGATAGTATCTGGCATATGTGCTTCGCTTGAAGTATCTAAAATGGCAATTTGTTTTTCATTTTCTATGATATCTACTACACTAGCCACCAAATTTCCTGTTTGCCAACCCACCGCTTCACCTGGTTCAAGATAAACTTGTACACCATATTTATCACTGAAATTTTTACACAAAGCAATAAGTTTTTCAACATCATAGCCTTTTTTAGTGATGTGATGTCCTCCTCCAAAATTCACCCATTTCATTTGCCCTATCCATTTACCAAATTTCTCTTCAAAGACCTTTAAAACAGCTTCTAAAGCGTCAGCACTTTCTTCACAAAGTGCGTGAAAATGAAGTCCTTCTATAGCATTTAAATCCACATTTTCAAAATCTTTAGCACGAATTCCAAGTCTTGAGTATCTTCCACAAGGATTGTAAAGTTCTTTTGGGGCTAGAGAAAATTCAACATTACAACGAAGACCTAAGGAATTTTTTTGTGTTTTGCTTTGAAATTTATGAAATTGAGCTAAAGAGTTAAACACTATATGATGAGATAAACTGGCTATTTCACCTATTTCATCTTCTTTAAAAGCAGGTGAATAAGTATGAATTTCTTTATCCATGTATTCTTTAGCAAATTTTGCTTCCCAAAGTCCGCTACAAGTACAACCTTTTAGGTATTCTCCAACAATTTTCATCGCTCCTGAAAAAGCAAAACCTTTTAAAGCTAAAAGCACTTTAGCACCACTTTTTTCACCAACACTTGCTAAAAGCTCACAGTTTTTTCTTAATTTATCTTCTTCTAAAATATAAGCTGGAGTTTGAATTTTTTCATAAAACATTATTTTTCCTTGATTAAATTGCTAAAATCATAACAAAATTAAACCAAATTTTCAAAATAAATATTTACTAAAACTAAAAAAATAATGACTATAATACAAAAAATCAAGCAAAAGGAAAAACTAATGAATAGAAGAAATTTTTTAAAATTTAATGCACTCACTCTAGCAAGTATGGGTGTAGCCTATGCAAATCCTATGCATGATATGCACTCCATGCATAAAAATCATTCTATAAATCATGACTTAGATACTTCTTTTATAAACTTTGCTCCAAAAAATTTAAAGCTTTTAGATCCAAAACAATTCCCCCAAGGAGAAATTTTAAAAGCCTTGCCTTTACTCAAAAATGAAAGTAAAGAAAAAAATATTTTTCGTGCTACCCTAGAAATCAAAGAAAATCATATAGAGCTTATCAAAGGTAAAAAAACCTTATTTTATACTTACAATGGTCTAGTACCTGCTCCAAAAATAGAAGTTTTTGAAGGAGATAAACTTGAAATTTTAGTCAAAAACAAACTCAAGGAAGCTACAACTATACATTGGCATGGCGTTCCTGTGCCACCTGATCAAGATGGAAGCCCACATGATCCTATCTTAGCAGGAGAAGAAAGAATATATCGTTTTGAAATTCCTCAAGATAGCGCAGGAACTTACTGGTATCATCCACACCCTCATTATACCACTTCTAAACAAGTTTTTATGGGTTTAGCAGGGGCTTTTGTGATCAAAGCAAAAAAAGATGCTTTAAGTCATTTAAAAGAAAAAGATTTGATGATTAGCGATTTGCGTCTTGATGAAAACGCTCAAATTCCAAACAACAACCTAAATGATTGGCTAAATGGTAGAGAAGGAGAATTTGTACTCATCAATGGACAATTTAAACCTCAAATCAAACTCGCCACAAACGAACGCATACGCATTTATAATGCTACTGCAGCAAGATATTTAAATTTACGCATACAAGGAGCTAAGTTTATACTTGTTGGTACTGATGGTGGACTTATAGAAAAAGCTATTTATAAAGAAGAACTTTTCTTAAGTCCTGCTTCTCGCGTAGAAGTTTTAATCGACGCTCCAAAAGATGGGAATTTTAAGCTAGAAAGTGCTTATTATGATAGGGATAAAATGATGGTAAAAGAAGAACCTAATACCCTATTTCTAGCCAATATTAACCTAAAAAAAGAAAATGTAGAACTTCCAAAAAATTTAAAAATTTTCAAACCTTCAGAAGAACCTAAGGAATTTAAAGAAATAATCATGAGTGAAGATCATATGCAAATGCATGGTATGATGGGAAAAAGTGAAAGCGAATTAAAAATCGCTCTTGCGTCTATGTTTTTAATCAATGGCAAAAGCTATGATTTAAAACACATTGATTTAAGCTCCAAGCTTGGAGTAGTTGAAGACTGGATAGTGATAAATAAATCTCACATGGATCATCCTTTCCATATACATGGCACGCAATTTGAACTCATCTCATCAAAACTCAATGGCAAAGTTCAAAAAGCCGAATTTAGAGCCTTAAGAGATACTATAAATGTGCGTCCTAATGAAGAATTAAGACTTAGAATGAAACAAGATTTTAAAGGACTTAGAATGTATCATTGTCATATTTTAGAACATGAAGATTTAGGAATGATGGGAAATTTAGAAGTAAAGGAATAAAATGGTAAAAGTGGAATTTTTAGGCCCTATAAATAAAGAAAATTTAGAACTTGAGGTAAAAAATTTAAAAGAATTAAAAGAAATTTTGCAAAAAGATGAGAGTTTAAAAGAATGGCTAGAACTTTGTGCCGTATCTTTAAACGATGAAATCATTTTTGATGAAAACACTAAGTTAAAAGATGGTGATAAAATAGCACTTTTACCGCCAGTTTGTGGGGGTTAAATGGAACATTTTACACTCTATCAAGGCTCTTTAGATATTCCTAAAATTTATAGCCAATGGTATGAATTTGCCAAGGATAAAAACTGCGGTGCTTTGCTGACTTTTTGTGGTATTGTGCGTGAAGAAGGAGGCATTGAGGCGCTTAGTTTTGATATTTATGAACCGCTTTTAAAAAAATGGTTTGATGAGTGGCAAAAAAGAGTAGATTTTGATGGTATTAGCTTGCTTTTTGCTCACTCTATAGGCGATGTGGCGGTTCATGAAAGCTCTTATTTTGCAGGAATTTTAAGCAAACAAAGAAAATTAGGACTTAAACTCCTTAATGAATTTGTTGAAGATTTTAAAGCAAGCGCACCTATTTGGAAGTATGATGTGATAAACAAAGAAAGAATTTATGCTAAAGAAAGATCAACCAAACTTTGCGGTGCAGGACTTTTAAAAGGATAAAAAATGTTAATGTCTTATGAAGAAAGTTTAAAAATTTTACACTCTCATATCAAAACCTATGAAAAGATTGAAAAAATAGCTCTTACAGAGTGTTTAGGACGCATTTTAGCTCAAGACATAAAAGCCCCTAAAAATCAGCCTGAATTTCCAACCTCGGCTATGGATGGTTATGCGATCAAATTTGAAGATCAAGATAAGCCTTTAAAAATTTTAGGCCTCACACCTGCAGGCACTATGCCACAATTTAGCGTGCAAAATGGCACTTGTGTAAAAATCTTTACGGGCTCACTCATGAGCGAAGGAAGCGATACTTTAGTCCCTGTTGAAAATGTACGCGTAGAAAATGATGCTCTTTTTATAGAAAAAAAAGTTCCCCAAGCTTTTGCCGTGCGTGCGGTAGGAGAAAACTATAAAAAAGATGAAATTTTACTCAAAAAAGGCACAAAGTTAAATTATAGCGAGATAGCTCTTTTGGCTGAACTTGGATTTTTTCACATTAGTGTGTTTATAAAGCCTATTGTAGGGGTTTTAAGTAGTGGAAGTGAGATAAAAGATCTAGGAGAAGCCTTGGAAAATCCTGCTCAAATCCGCTCTTCAAATCATATCGCCATAGCTAATTTAGCTAAAAATTTAAATTGCGATACAAGGGTTTTTCCTCTTTTAAAAGATGATGAAAAAGCCACTTTTTCTACCCTTGAAAGTGCTTTGCAAAGTTGTGATATTTTAGTTACAACGGGCGGGGTTTCTATGGGGGATTTTGACTTTTTAAAAAAAGCCATCAAAGAATACGAAATCATCATCGATAAAGCCGACATAAAACCAGGTAGACATATCAAAATAGCCAAGGCTAATGAAAAATTCATTATCGCCTTACCAGGTTTTCCTTACTCGGCTATGGTAATGTTTAATCTTTACGCAAGAGAGATTTTAAACTCTTGGTTACTTCAGCCTAAAGACTATATTTGCAAAGCCTTCTTACAAGGAAGCTACAAGAAAAAAACACCTTATTTGGAATTTGTCGCTTGTAACATAAAGTTTGAAAATGGACGCATTTTAGCTAATCTTGAAGGTAAAAAAGAAGGCTCTAGTGCGATTATAAACAATCTTAACAATAAAGCTGCCCTTATGGTGGTGCCAAAAGAATGTGAAATGTTAGAAAATGAAAGTTTAGTGGATATTATCTTTATGCCTTAAAATTATTTAAATAATTTTATTTCGATTTTAATCAACCATAAATTTCAATAAATTTCAAATTTGCAACCTCCTTTTAGTGGAGTAATTAGCCCTAGCGGAGTTTCAATCCACTAGGGTTTTTAGTCCCTTTTTAAATTTCTTTATGGAAAATAATAAAGCTAATGCAAAAGTTGAAAACAAAGTTTTAGTCCCTTTTTAAATTTCTTTATGGTAAAATTCAAGTCTATATGTTTGGTTACTTGGAATTGTTTTAGTCCCTTTTTAAATTTCTTTATGGTAAAATAGATATTTACCAGATAATGAAAATTTCAGGGTTTTTTAATAAAAATAGCAAAAATTATGCTATAATCTCATAAGAAATTTAAAAAGGGACTAAAATAAAGAGTTTGCGGGACTCTGCGGGGTTACAATCCTCTAAAACCGCTTTTAAAATTCAAATAAATTTTGCTGGTGATATTTTTCTTGTTTTTTGTTTATTTGAATTTCTTCATTATTTGAATTTTTGTATTTAAATTCTCCATGACTATCTATATCAAAAAGCGTTAAATTAGTTTCGTTATTAACTTTTTCGTTAAAAACTATGCCACCAAGCAAAAGCTCCATTTTATCAAACTGCTTTTCAGTGATGATTAAAGCCCTTACATTTCCATAAGGTGGCAAAATCTTTTTTACATTTTCAATAGAACTTTTTGCGGAACTTAAACCCTTGCAAATACGCATATAAACGCTAAATTGCAGCATAAAATAACCTAATTTTATAAGATTGTTTCTAAATTTACTTGCTAGTTTTTGCTCTTTTTTACTTTTAGTTGGCACATCAAACATCAAAAGCACACGCATAAATTTATCTTCAATCATCAAATTTCACTATCTTTAGTTCATCTTCATACAATAAAGCATTTTTAAAATTTGCCACATAATGATTTATCACTCTATTTAAAGGATAATTTTGCCCATCAAAATTGATTTTGCTTTGTAAATGACCAATCAACGCTCTTTTGTCATCTTTGCTTAAAAACTCACTTTCACCCACAAGTTCTAAAACACAATCATCAACACTAGCCCTAAACACTTCTATCAAATCATCACAAAGCGCAAAAGAATTATAAATATTATTGTGCTTTATGCCAAGCCAAGGCAAAAGTCCACTGATACAAACTGCTCTAATAATACAAGCCCTAATGATTGCATAGCCATAATTTAAAGCAGAATTTTCAAAGCAAAGCTCATCTCTTGAAAAAGAAGCACCAAACAAAGTTTTAAAATACAACACCGCCGCAACAGCTTCAATATTTTTACTATCATTTAAGGTTACTTTTTTAGCCAAATTTACAAGCTCATTGCTTTGCTCTATTTTATTGTGTTTTTTCAAAACAAAGGCTTGATTTAGGATTTTGTTTTTAATGATTTTTTGCCATAAAATAGCCTTTTTTTGAGCACTTACATTCATTTGCTCTTTTGCGATTTTTGCACTTTGAAAATGCCCTAAAAAAGGAGTAAAAACACCATTTATACTATGAGTTTCATCACAGGTTAGCAAGATGATTTTATGCTTTGCAAAAGCGTTAAAAAGTGCGGAACTCAGGCTTGCTTGCAAGCTTTCTAAAACGATGATGTTTATATCTTTTAAAAACAATTTTGCTACATTTTCATCTTGCTTAATCACAAGATGATTTAGCTCTAAATTTAGCTTGGCATTAGAGCTAATAAGTAGTGTTTTAAAAGCTTCATCGTAACTCATTTTTTAAAATCTTCTCTTTGTCTAAACTCAGCCTTTGTCACTTCTCCAAGTGCTGAAACTATGTATTTTTCAAATACTTTTAGATTTTGAATTCCTATGCTTTTTGCGATTACTTCTTTTTCATTTGCATTTTTAAACAATATTTTTTGATTTTTGCTTAGCGTTTCAAATTTATTATCGTGTTTTGAAACAGTTAGGCTAGCATTTGAGCTATCTAGCCTTTCATAATAAACAAGTTCTGGCTCTTGCATATCTTTAGTTTGAATTAAAATCAAACTATCTTTGTATAAAGAAAAGCAAAACTCATAATTTTCATCCATTAAAATCCAATCTTTTATAAGACCTGACTTTTTATCTTTACCTTGCACCACGGCTTTATTTGGTAATACTTTTAAAGCAAAATCCATGGTATAAATTGGCACAGCATAAAATTTATTTGTCTTTTTGTGTTTAAAAATATCCACTCTAAACATATCACCATTGCTAACGATTTTACCATTTACTTTGCGGATTTTACCAAGCTCTAGGGCTTTTAAAACTCCTTCTTTTCCGCCGTATGATTGATAGAATTCTTCTTCTTTTCTAAATGTTTCTTCATGTAAAGCTCCACTTGGCTTTTTTCTCTCAGGTTTTGAGACAAAAATTTCATCAATTTTATCTAAAAGCTTTTGCCTAAAACCACTAAAAGGCTCAAAAAACTTCCTTTTGTTTTTATAATCTAATTCACTAATTTTTTTGCATAAAGTTCTGCAGTGTTGCTTTCTTGCTCTTTTTTAAAATCTGAAAAAGCCTTTACGATAGAGTTGTTTGCATAAGTAATAATTGCTGCATCGATGGCGTGATGAAGATGATTGTTTCTATTCTTAGTGCTAAAGCCCCAAGTGTGCCTTAAAGCGGATGTTAGCATACCGCTTTTTGCTTCTACATATACTTTTGAGACTTTTTGTGTATCGTTTAATTTTGTATTTTCATCATCGCTTAAAGGTAAAAAATCTAAATAATCTTTAGTATAGTTTAAAACAAGCCTTGCGATGTAGCGAGTATCGTTTAGATTTATATCTTTAAAGTCTTTTTGCTCTTTGTCTTTGTAATTTTTATCTAAAATTCTTTTTTGCTTTTTAATAGATAGGTTTTTTGCTAAAACTTCAATTTTCTGCCATTTTGCACTATCATTGCCAAAGGCTTTAAAGGGGTTTTATTAAGTTTTTCTTGATTTTGCTTGGTAAAAACTAAAACTTTATTCATGTAAGAATCATCAAAACTTCTAGAATAAGGGTAAATATGGTCAATTTTAAGCATTTTTTTATCTTGCAAATCACTAATTTTAATCTTTTCCCCACTATAAACACAAAATTCTTTTTGTTCTTTAAATAATCTTAATTTTAAAATATTTTTACTATTTTTTTAAGCCTAGTTTTTCACATTCAAGTTCAGCGTCTTTTTTGGCCTTGTAGTTTTCGTTTTGCTCTTTTTCTATTTTAGCTCTTTAGTTGTGATTTTTATCTACTTCTCTTGCTAATTCAATGTTTATTTTATGCACTTTACCATATTTTTTAAGCAAGGCATTTAAGACCTTTCTATATTCTTTAATCGCCCTTAAAACCACAGGATTAGTTACTTCATCTTTGTAATAAGTTTCATTAAATGCGGGCAAAAAGTCTTTTTTATCTTCATTAAATGCTATTTTTAAATTAAGCTCACTGCAAGCTTCATCGTATTTTTTAAAGGAGTGATAAGTTTTAAGGCTTTAAAACTTATATTTAAATGGTTTTTAAATTCCAATTTGCTTAAGCTATCAATTTGATTTTGATTTAAATCATATTTTGCTAAAGCCTTTTTAAGCTTAATCTCATCTTTTATAAGGGTAATACTTTTGCTATTTCATTTAAATCATCTTGGCTTAAGCTATGCTCACCTAGGGCTTTTACAAATTCTTTATATTTTTTAAACTCAATAAAATAAGTTCCTTTTTCTCCTTTAAATTCATAATCATCACTTAAAACTAAAAGCTTTTTTTGTTTGTTTATAAGTTAGAGTGCCATTTTTTAAAACTTCATTTAAAAGCGTGTTTAAATCATCTTTTGTATATAAAATTCCTTCAGTATTTTTAAGATTATTTAAAAGATTGATAATTCTTGTAAGTACTACAAACATAAAGGCTAAGGGCGAATTTTTTGGCACTCATTTTTCACCAGTAAAAAACTACAATTTTCCACCAAATGAGAAAAATCCTTTAAAGCCCTTTTATAAAATACTACACTAAGCACCTCTTCTTCAAATTTTTTTGAAAAAGAAAGACCAAATTCTCTTTGCTTTTGAAAAATAAGCTTTAATTCATCTTTTAAAAAACTTTGCACTATACAGCGTTCATAACTTTCTTTTTTATTTCTAACATTTATAAATTCTTTGGAATTTTCTTTGAATTTTTGAAAATACTCTTTATAAAGATACTCGCCTACACTTTGATAACTTACTAATTTTTCTTCATTTTGCTTGATAGCTTTTAAAATCTCGCCTTTTTCTTCATCACCATTATTTTTAATATCATCATAGCCACGCCTTTTTGCAATATGTAAAATCACTCTTGCAAAATCTTACTTACTTAAAAGCTCGTTTAAAGCTCTAAATCTTAACTCATAAGGGCTAATTAAAGAGCCTTTATAAGCCTTAGCTAAACTCTCATCAAAGCTTTGATAATCTTCGTAATTTAGCGATTAAATGTCTAAGTAATTTAGCCTTGCTTTGCTTCTAGCAAGGTGTTTTCTAGCACTTCTTGCAAGGCGTCTAAGGCTAAGGATTCTCCTGTTTTAGGATTTTCAGCTTTTGTAAAATCCTAGCTCCACATTCTTTTAACTCATCATTTTCGCTAAATACCCAGCCAATAGAGCTTATACCTATATCAAATGCCAAAATTCTTGCCATACTAAATCCTTTGTGACGTTTATGATTTATTTATAATTATAATACAAAAATCATTTTTTATGCAAATATGAATTTTTCAGTAACCAAACTATACATATGTTAATTTTGCAATACAAAAAATAAGTAATTTTTAAATAAAAAATATTTTTTATTTAAAAATTTAGCTAAAATTAAATTCATAAGCTGTAAATTCAGGAGAAATCATGCCAATTTTTATGATATGTTCTACACTTTTAGCGGTAATTGTCGTTGCTTATTATATACTCAAAAAATACAATCCCATTTTTGTATTTTTTCTTTCAGGTATTATCTTGCTTATTTTTGCTTTTTACATCACAGGAACACCTATACCAAAAGCCCCAAGCAGAGAACATGCAAGCTTTTTGAATGTTTTACTTGATAGCTATGCTTTTATCACAGCAACTTTTAAAAGCCAGCTTTCTGGAGTAGGACTTATTATCATGAGTGTGGCAGGTTTTGCTGCTTATATGAAACATATCAATGCTTCGGCAAAACTTGCTTTTTTAGCAAATAAACCCTTAGAAAAAATCAAAAATAAATACTTGATTTTAAGTGGAACTTTTGTTGTTGGAATGGCTTTAAAAATTGTCATTTCTAGCTATGCTGGATTGCTTTTGCTTTTGTTAGCATGTATTTATCCTGTTTTAATCTCACTTAAAATCCGTCCTATTACAGCTGTATGCGTGCTTTCTTTAATTGCACTTGATTATGGTCCAAAAGATGGAAATTCAATCAATATGGCAGATATGGTAGGACAAAGCGATAATGTCGTAGGGCTTTTTTTAAATTACCAAATTTATAGTGTGATTGCCTATGTTGTAGTTATTGCCATCTTGATTCCTTTTTATTTTGCTTGGATTGATAAAAGAGATAAAGAAAAAGGTGTTTTAAATGATGAAGTTGAAATTCCGCAAATCATTGATCCTAAATGTCCCACTTTTTACATACTCTTTCCTTGGTTACCTGTTGTATTTTTATTTACAGCGTATTTTTTTACTATCAAGCTCGATGTTGTGACAGCAAATTTTGTAAGTATTTCTTTAGTTTTTCTTGTTGAATTTGCAAGACACAGAAATGCTAGAAAATTAGGCGAAGATATGATGGTGATTTTAAAAGCTATGGCTGAAATTTTTATCTCAGTCGTAAGCATAATCATCGCTGCTGGAGTATTTGCTGAAGGCATTAAAGCACTTGGTGGAGTTAATATCCTTGCTAACGCGGTTTCAAATCTTGGAACAGGAAATTTTGCATGGTTTGGAATTCTTTTGAGTATAGCTATTTTAAGCTTTTTAGTTTATTTTGCCACAGTGATTATGGGAAGTGGAATTGCTGCTTTTAATGCTTTTGGAAAACTAGCTCCTGATATGGCTACAAAATTAGGCGTTGCACCTATTACTCTAGTTTTACCTATAGAAATTGCATCTTGTTTAGGTCGTGCAGCTTCACCAATAGCAGGCGGAATCATAGCTTTAGCTGGATTTGCAAAAGTAGCTCCAATGGATATTATAAAACGAACCACTCCTCTTTTACTTATCGCTATGCTTGTAAATGTACTCGTAGCCTTTTATCTAGCACAAACCAATCCTTTGCCAAAAGAACAAAACACTACAAAAATAGAACTTAAAATACACAAATAAAGCGTATTGACGCTTTATTTTCACTCTAAAACAATACCTTCATTAATGCAAATTTCGCCGATAATAAAGGCATCTGAATTTTCTAAAACCCTACTTACATTAGAAGGATCTACAACCATTACTAAACCCACTCCCATATTAAAGCTTCTATACATTTCGCTTTCTTCTACAGCCTGTCCTATAATATAAAAAATTTCAGGAGTTTTAAGATGATGTTTGCGTATAGTTGCACCCATACCACGAGGTAAAACGCGTGGTAAATTTTCTACTAAACCACCCCCTGTAATATGAGCTAGAGCACTGATATAAGGCTTTAATGTAAGAAAATCACGCACATAAATCCTTGTAGGTTCTAACAAAATATCAATTAAATTTTTACCCTCTATCTTGTCATCAAATTTTAATTTTAAACTTTCAAAAAGTACTTTTCTAGCTAAAGAATAACCATTTGAATGAAGTCCTGAACTAGGAAGTGCCAATAAAATATCACCATTTTTAACAAATTTACTTCTATCGATCTCATCTTCTTCAGCCATACCCACAGCAAAACCCGCAAGATCAAAATCATCTTTTGCATACATTCCAGGCATTTCAGCAGTTTCTCCGCCAATTAATGCACAATTTGCCATCTTACATCCCTTGGCAATGCCTGATACAACAGCCTTTGCTACTTCTACTTCAAGCTTGGCTGTAGCATAATAATCTAGGAAAAACAAAGGCGTAGCAAAATTACAAATCAAATCATTCACACACATTGCTACTAAATCTTGCCCTATAGTATCATATTTTTTAGCATCAATTGCCAAGCGAAGCTTGGTACCAACCCCATCTGTTGCACCTAAAATCACAGGCTTTTTAAAACCACTTGGCATTCTAAAAGCACCAGCAAAAGAACCAATTCCACCTACAACATTATCATTAAAAGTTTCTTTAACCAAAGGTTTTATAGCCTCTACAAAGGCATTTCCATTATCTATACTTACGCCTGCATCTTCATATGAAATTTTCATTTATTTTCCTTTAAGAACTAAAAAGGTATTTTAACGAAAAAAGTTTTAATAAGGCATAAGATGAAAAATGCTTTTTTTGTAACCGCTTCAATTGCTTGTGGCAAAAGCACTTTTATAGAAATAGCGAATTCTTTAGGCTTTAAAAGCATTAGTGCAGACAAAATCGCTCATAAAATTTTAGATGAAAATGCTTTAGAACTTGAAAAGATTTTTTCTCCCTTTAACTTAAAAAATTTACTCACAAAAGAAAAGAAAATCGATAGAAAAATCCTTGGAGAAATTGTTTTTAACAACAAAGAAGCTAAAAAAACCTTAGAAAATTTCACTCATCCTAAAATTCGAGCTAAAATTTTAGAACAAATGCAAATTCTAGATAAAGAAAATAAAGCTTTTTTTGTAGAAATTCCTCTTTTTTTTGAAAGCGGTGCTTATGAAAATTTAGGCAAAGTCATCGTAATTTACACACCTAAAGAATTAAGCCTTAAAAGAATCATGCAAAGAGATAAACTCAGCTTAGAAGCTGCAAAAGCAAGACTTGATTCTCAAATAGATATTGAAGAAAAACTTAAAAAAGCAGATTTTATCATTAAAAATACTAATTCTTATGCCGATTTTAGGCAAGAATGTGTTAAAGTAATACAAGAAATTTCTAAAGGAAAAATGTGAAATTTTATAAATATTGTGCAAGTGGGAATGATTTTGTCATCACAAATGCTGATAGAAAAGAAGATAGAAGTGCTTTAGCTAAAGAACTTTGTAATCGTTATGAGGGTATAGGTGCGGATGGCTTTATCGTGATATTGCCTCATGAAAAATACGACTTTGAATGGGAATTTTATAATAACGATGGCTCAAGGGCTGCTATGTGTGGCAATGGCTCAAGGGCTGCGGCACATTTTGCACATCATATTAACAAAATAAATCCTAACATGAGTTTTTTAACCGGTGCAGGAGTAATAAAAGCAAAGGTAAATCAAGATAAAGTTGAAGTATCTTTAGGTAAAATAAAAAGTGTACAAAATACTTTTGAAGAATTAGGAAAAACTTGGCAACTTTGCGACACTGGAGTTCCACATCTAGTACATTTTTGTCAAAATTTAGATGAATTTGATACAATGCTTTGTCAAAAAATGAGACAAAAATATAATGCCAATGTTAATTTTGTAAAAATTTTAGATGAAAATCATTTAAAAGTTCGCACCTATGAACGCGGAGTTGAAGATGAAACCTTAGCTTGTGGCACAGGAATGGGGGCTTGTTTTTATCTGGCATTTTTAAATAAAAAAGTACAAAATAAAGTTAAAATAACTCCTAAAAGTGGTGAAGAGGTAGGGTTTGCATATAAAAATGAAGAATTGTTTTTTGAAGGAAAGGTAAAGTATTGTTTTGAAGCCAATTATAATTTTTCTTAGTCTTTTTCTAATCCCACTTTTTGCTGCTGATGATCTAAAGAATGGATTTGGAGAGGAATATTACAAACTTGATATAGATCAAAAAAGACAAATTTTTTTTATAAAAATGAATGAAATGTTTGATCAAAGCTTTAAAAAAATTGAACAAGAAAGAGCCTTTATCGAAGCTTTTTTTAAAGATGCTTACAAAACAGGCTTTAGGACTTCAAACCAAACAAATCTTGAAAAACTTATCATGATAAAAAACAAATATCGTATTGAAAATCTTTATGATTTTGCAGAATATAAAAAACGTATTCAAAAAATTCCAAAATCCATGGGTATAGCCCAAGCTTTAGTTGAAAGTGCTACAGGTACCAGTCGCTTCGCAAGAGAAGCAAACAATCTTTTTGGAGAATGGACTTGGGGTGAGAAAGGTTTAATTCCTGATTTAAGACATCCAGATAAAAAACACAAAATTAAAATTTTTGATAGTCTGCAAGATAGTGTTGACTCTTATGTTTTAAATTTAAATCGTCATTTTGCTTATGAAAAGTTTCGCGATGCAAGAGCTAAATTTGAAAGCGAAGGCAAAGAGATAACAGGGCTAGAGGCTATTAAAACTTTAGATTCTTATTCTGAACGCAAGGGATATTATATCAATCTTATTACAAAAATCATCAAACGATACAACCTTGAAAAATACGATACAAAATCAAACAACGCCTAAAATCCAAGTGAAAATTTATCAAAAGATATGATTTCAAATTTAATCCCTTGCTCAAAAAAACTATCCTCGCTTGAAAGAGTGATAAAAATCACATGAAAAATTCCAAGTTCTAAAGCCTTTGGTAAAATTTTCTTAGCACGTAATTTAATCAAATCAATATCTAAAGTTGGACTTGAAATATAAGCAACTTTAGATATTTGACTATAAAAGTTAAAGTATTTGTTATAAAAAAATTCTTCTTTAAATTTAAACAACTCGCTTAAAACTAAATTTTCAAATAAATGTGAAAAATCTTTTGAAATACAAAGATTATTTCTTAGGCCAAAATCTTTAAAATAAATCTTTTGAAGTTTTTTTTCATCATGTTTTAAAGTATAAATCACATAAGTATTTTCTAATTTTTTTATAGCTTGATAAACACTATCTTTTGAAGTTTTTAATCTTTTTTTGAGTTCTATAAATATCTTAGAAATACTGATTTGCTGACCCAAATTTAAAGCTAAATACTTTAAAATTTCTAATTCTAAAAGAGTAAAGCTTTGTCTTAAAAGTATGTTTTTTTCTCCAAATTTACTCCGTCCACTTTGCAAAAAAAGACCTACTAAATTATTTATAGGTAAATTTTTCTTACTTACACTAATAAATTCTTCAAAATCAAAATAATCAAGTTCAAGTTCTTCAAACCCATTTACATTTAAATCTTTTATATTTGTACTTAAGATGATGGGAATTTTAATTTTTTCTAAATTAGGGATAAAATCCAAATTATAAAGGCAAAGAATTTTAATTTGTAAATTTTCATTCAGAAAATCAGAAAGTCTTTCTAAACTTTGTTTTTCAAAACGTGTATCATATAAATCTAAAAACAAAATTTCACTTGCTTTAAATTGAGATAAAAAATTAAAAATAAGCGTTTTTTTACCACAAAATCGTGGGCCTTTTATGATAATATTTAGTTTTGAAATTTGAATTTTTCTTTCATAACTTACTTCAAATTTAGGATGGTTTTCATAAAAAAAATTAAGTACTTTCAATTTTATCCTTTAAAAAAAGGATATTATAACCTAGTTAGTATAATTGGGGCATAAAGCCCCTTAAATTACATTTTGCAAGCACCTTGTAAAGTAGCGCCTATCATCCAAAGACTTTTTTCATATTTTGCGATATTTTCTTGCGCAAAAGCAACTGTTGTGGTATCACTTTCTTTTTCTGCTGCTTCATTGAGTTTTTTAAATTCTGCTAAAAGATATTCATAATCTTGTTTGATCAGTTCTATGACTTCAAGCGGAGTAAAGCAATCTTTTGCAACTTTTGGACTTTTTGCATTTTCCATTAAAACTTTTTGGCAAATGATAGCTTTTTCGCCAAGTTGTAAAACTCTTTCAGCACAACTATCAAAAAGTTCTGCCATTTCTTCATAAGCTTTTTCTGTGTACTCGTGTATAGAAAAAAATTGCAAACCTTTTACATTCCAGTGATAATTATGAAATTTAACCCATAGATGATGAGCATCTGCTTGCATTTGTAATAATTGTTTTGTAACTGACATGATTGACTCCTTTTTTTGATTTTTAAAATTATAGTATAAAATTCTTAAATAATAATTATTATTAATTAAAAATTTTTATTATAATTTTAACTTAAAATTATTATACTCTTTTTTTAATGAATTTTGATTAAGAAATTAATATATTTTTTAAGATCAACTTTCCAACTTCCACACCAGGTTGATCATAAGTGTTAATCCCTAGCATAACACCGCAAGTTGAAGTAAAAAGTTCATAATAATACATCAAATATCCCGCATGCCAAGCGTCAAGTTTTTCAAGTTCTATCACATCAACACTCAAATTTTCGGCGATTAAAGCATGCATAGTTGCATCACATTGGGCGTTTAAAAGTTCGTGAAGATTGACTTTATTACTTAAAGAATCTAAAAATTTAAAATGAATATCAGGGATAATAGGTGCTTTTTGAGCGTCTTTGATTTTTAAAAAAGTTACAGTTTTATTTTTAGGTCCATCCATGATGAGTTGTAAAAAACTATGCTGATCTCTTGCTCCAATGAGTGCAACAGGAGTTAAACCTATGCGTTTATAGCCTTGCTTTTTACCTAAACTTTCAGCAATAAGCTGGATATACCATTCGTTAAAGCCTTTAAAAGCATCACTATATGAAAAAAGCACATTGATATTGGCATTTTTGTGTGTGCAATAATGATAAGCCTTTTGTAAAATTTCATCTTTTTTGCGAGTAAAAAAATCTTCAAAACAAGCTTTAGCTCCTTCTAAAAGAGCTTTGGCATTATAGCCACAAAAACAAAGTGGAACTATACCCACGGCTGAAAGTATGCTAAAACGACCTCCTACATTTGCAGGGATAAAAAAGCATTTAATACCTAAATTTTCACCTTCTTGATGAAGTTTTGAATCCTTATCGGTAATAAAAACAAAGTATTTTTTTAATTCTTGCATATCAAGTTTAAAATGTTCAATAAGAAGTTTAAAAAGCGATACAACTTCTATAGTGCTACCTGTTTTACTGATGATTAAAAACAAACTTTCTTCAAGCTTGATTTTTTCTAAAGTCTTATTAAAAGAATGTGAACTTGTGTTATCGAGTATAAAAAGTTCTCTTTGATTACTTTTTTCATTAAAAAGCATATCACGCAAGGCTTTTACACCGCAACTTGAACCACCCATTCCCACTAAAACAATATTTTTTATGTGTTCTTTGTCTTTGATAAAAGCCAAACTCTCATCAATCAGGCTTAAGCTCGTGTCAATAAGATGATAATACCCTATATCTCCACTTTTTACCTCATCATTAATACGATTTGCATAAGAGCTTATAGTGTGAATTTCACTTTGTTTAAAAAAAAGTGTATTGTTTAACATTTACTTTTCTCGTAAAAATAATTTGTAGCCTCTACAAAGCCTTCTACACTTCCACAATCAAAGCGTTTCCCTTGAAATTTATAAGCTAAAACCATACCATTGGTTGCTTGAGTTAAAAGTGCGTCGGTAAGTTGAATTTCTCCATTTTTTCCTGCTTTAGTATTTTCTAAAATTCCAAAAATATCAGGAGTTAAAATATATCTTCCTATGATAGCAAGATTACTTGGAGCTTCATCAGGACTTGGTTTTTCTATCATAGAATTAACCATGATAAGATTTTCTTCTACAAAATTTCCAGAAATTACTCCATAGTTTGAAACTTGCTCTTTTGGTACTTCCATCACAGCTATGATGGTGCAGCGATATTTTTCATAAATTTTTACCATTTGAGCCATAACATTTAAGCCTTCTTCATTGACACACAAATCATCAGCCAAAATTACACCAAAAGCTTCATCGCCAACCAAAGGTTTACCTTTTAAAACCGCATCACCTAAGCCTTTCATTTGATTTTGTCTTGTAAAAGTAAAGGTGCAACGATTGATCAAAGAGCGAATTTCATCAAGTAAGTATTCTTTTTTTGTACCTGAAATTTGATGCTCAAGTTCATAAGAAATATCAAAATAATCCTCTAAAGCTCTTTTTCCACGTCCTGTTACAAATCCCATATTTTCCATTCCTGCTTCCAAAGCTTCATCAACCCCATAATGGATCAAAGGTTTGGTTAAGATAGGTAACATCTCTTTAGGTAAAGTTTTTGTTGCAGGTAAAAATCTCGTCCCATAACCTGCCGCAGGGAAAATACAAGTTTGAAGCATAAAAATTTCCTTTTATTTTTTTTATCATTATAGCTTATTTTTATGAATTTTTATGCAACAAGGCAAAGTTCTTTTTGCTTGTTATTCAAACTCTGCCTTAGCTAATTTAACAATGGTTTCTACTACTCCAGAATCTTCGAGCGTTGAAATATCTTGTTTGATTTCTTCACCTCTTGCTATAGTTCTTAAAATTCTTCTCATTATTTTACCACTTCTAGTTTTTGGTAAACCTGGAGTATAAAGAATTTTTTCTATTTTAGCTATAGGTCCTATCTCTACTCTTAAAATGTCATTAAGTTCTTTTAAAGTTTCTATAGCTCCGCCAAGATCACAACTGGATGCAGGACTTAAAACCACAAAAGCAAACAATGACTCGCCCTTAATCGCATCCAAAATACTCACTACAGCTGATTCTGCTACACTTGGATGTTTAGCAATAGCGCTTTCAATTTCAGCTGTTCCTATACGATGTCCTGCAACATTAACCACATCATCTGTTCTTCCTGTGATGGTAATATAACCATTTTTATCGTAAAAAGCACCATCGCCACTAAAATATACAGCTTTTCCATCTTTTTTAGCTTGAGAAAAATAACTTTCTATATAATGTTCATCATTACCCCAAATTCCACGAATCATCGAAGGCCAGGGTTTAGTTATACAAAGCAATCCATCTTCACCCTCATCTTTTTTATTGCCTTCTTCATCAATAACTTCTGCAAAAATTCCTGGTAAAGGCAAGGTGGCACAACCTGGTTTTAAAGGAGTAGCGCCTGGTAAAGGCGTGATCATATGTCCACCTGTTTCTGTTTGCCACCAAGTATCGACTATAGGACTTTTAGTTCCCCCTATTTCATCATAAAACCACTTCCAAGCACTAGGATTTATAGGCTCTCCAACCGTTCCAAGCACTTCAAGCGTACTTAAATCATATTTTCTTGGCTCATCAGGCGCATCAGCATGAAGCATTCTTATGGCAGTTGGCGAAGTGTAGAATTTGCTTATTTGATACTCTTCTATCATTCTCCACCAACGCCCAGAATTTGGATAAGTAGGAGTCCCTTCATGCATTATAGTCGTTGCTCCACATGCTAAAGGCCCATAAACTACATAAGTATGTCCTGTAATCCAACCCACATCAGCACTACACCAATAATTATCATAATCTTTAATATCAAAAACCCATTCCATAGTCATTTGTGCCCAAAGTATATATCCTGCACTTGCATGCATAACTCCTTTTGGCTTGCCCGTTGATCCTGAAGTGTAAAGCAAAAACAACAAATCCTCGCTATCCATGATTTCGGGTTCACACTTATAAGATTCATTTTTCACAAGTTCGTTATAAACATAGTCCCTTCCTTTAATATATTCTATAGGCTCATTATTGCGTATAACTATAAGTACTTTTTCTACACTTTCACACCCTTCACTTAAAGCCTTATCTACTGCAGGTTTTAACATATAAGGTTTGCCACGACGAAAAGCACCATCAGCCGTTACTACAAGTTTAGCTCCTGCATCTATAATTCTATCTCTTAAGGCTTCAGGAGAAAACCCTCCAAATACCACACTATGAATAGCCCCAATCCTTGCACAAGCTAACATTACTATAGCTGTTTCTGCAATCATAGGCATATAAATTACAACCCTATCGCCTTTTTTTACTCCGAATTTTTTAAGCAAATTGGCTGCCTTGCAAGTTTCATGCAATAATCTTCTATAAGTATAAACTTCATAATCCCCCATTTCACCTTCAAAAATCAAAGCAGCTTTATTGCGTCTTGTTTTCATATGACGATCAAGACATTGATAGCTTACATTTAAAGTTCCACCTTCAAACCATTTATAAAATGGAGCTTTATCCTCATTTAGCACTCTTGAAAAAGGCGAAAACCACTCGATCTTCTCAAGTGCTTGTCTTTTCCAAAAACCTTCAAAATCTTCCTTGGCTTCATCGCATAAATCATAGTATTCACATAAATTTTTTATACGAGCATTACGAGAAAATTCTTTACTTGGCTTAAAAAGCTCTTGATTATTTTGATTAAGCATAAAAACTCCTTTATGATTATTTTTAAACATTATATAAGAGTTTATTTGTATTAAATACAAATTTAAAAAATAATTAAGATAAATTTTATAAAAAATGAGAATATTTGTAATATTTTATTTAAATTTTATAATGTATGTTAATTTAAGAAACATATTGCATCTTCATAAAAATAAAGACTGAGTTCTTTGTATAATTTTAAATCGAATTTTAAAAATTCTTGTTTTTCTAAAGCAAATTCTAAAATTTTATCCATACAACTTACCCTTATAAAAACATCACTTTTCCTACTTCTAAGTGCTATAATATAACATTTTTCTAAAATAAACTCATAATTATTTTTTGGGATATTTTTAGAATTAAAAAAAGAAATTTTATAAGGATCAATCGCAATTTTACTTGGAGGTTTTTTAAAATCTTTATATTTTTTACAATTACTAAAATCTATAAAATTACAAAATTTTACACCTTGATTTTCTAGCTCAAAAACATTAGTATTTTCAAATTCTAAAATTTCTCCACTGTGTAAATAAAGTTTTTTTTGAGCCAAAGAATCTAAAAAATGTTTATCATGGCTTGCGATTAAAAAACCTGTATTGAAATTTTCGTGCATTTTAAGAATAGCTTTTTTAAATAAAAGCGTAGTATTTTTATCCAAAAAAGCACTCGGTTCATCAAGTAAATAATACTTCGCTCTTACGCTTAAAGCTATAGCAAAAGCTATTTTTTGACTTTGTCCTGATGAAAGTTCATTAGGATATTTACTTAAAAGACTTTCATCTAAATTTAAAAACATCAAACTTTCTTTTATACGTTCTTCGATATCTTCTTTAATCCCATAAGTTTTTAAAGTAAATAAAAAATTTGCCCTTACGCTACGATTTAACAAAATAGGCTCTGGAAAAAGCAAATAAATTTCACGCTTTTGTTTATTATTAAGTTTAAAATTTCCAAAATAAGAAATATTTTTTGAAAAATCTCCTTCTAAAAATTTTAATATTCTTAAAAATGTAGATTTTCCACTTCCATTCGTTCCCATTAAGATGCTAATTTTACTTGTATCAAGTTTTAAATTTTTAATTTTTAAAACTTCTTTGTTTTGATAGTTGAAAAAAAGATTAGAAATTTCTATCATTTTATGTTCTTTTAAGTTTGTGTGTAATGAAATTTAAACAAAAGGCAATGAGAATTAAAACCAAAGCCAAAGCTATACCACTAGCAAATTCGCCTTTGTTGGTTTCAAGAGAAATAGCCGTGGTTATGGTTCTAGTGTCGTATTTAATATTTCCACCCACTATCATCGCTACTCCTACTTCTGCTACAATGCGTCCATAAGCTAGTGCAACGACGCTAATCAAAGCAAAGCGTAATTCATAAATCATCATTAAAACAAGTTTTAAAGGACTTAAGTGAAAAGATTTTATAAGTAAAAAATGTTTTTTATTCATATTTTCTATCAAATTTGAAAAAAGTGCGATCACTATAGGAAGTGCTAAAATAAACTGCCCTAAAATTAAAGCCTTTATAGTAAAAAGTAGTCCAAATTCTCCCAAAGGTCCTCGACTTGAAATCAGTGCATAAAGTATAAGTCCTACCGCAACTGTTGGAAAAGAAAGGCTAGTATCTATGATAAGTTTTATAAAGCGTTTAAATTTAAAATCAAAAAAGCCTAAGATAAATCCCAAAGGAAAACCTATGAGCAAAGCTAAAACTATAGAAATACTTGAGCTTAAAAGTGTAGTTTTTATAGCTGAAATTACACTTTCATCAGCATTAAAAAGTAAAAATAAAGCTTGTTTAAAACCATCAAAAATATAATCCAAAAATATCCTTTTTAAAATAAGTAATTTTAGCATAATTATGCTAAAATATTTTTTTATGTAAATTTATAAGGAGAAAAAATGAAAAAAATCATTTCTTTAGCCCTTGCTTTAGCTTTAAGTGCAAGTGCAGCAGAACTTAAAATGGCAACCACAACAAGCACTGACAATACAGGACTTTTAGATGCTCTAAAGCCTCTTTATGAACAAGAAAGCGGCAATACCTTAAAATGGGTTGCAGTAGGAACAGGTGCGGCTTTAAAAATGGGTGAAGATTGCAATGCTGATGTACTTTTTGTACACTCTCCAAAAGCAGAAAAAGAATTTATAAAAAAAGGTTTTGGCGTGGATAGAACCCCTGTGATGTATAATGATTTTATCATCATTGCGGATAAATCAATAGCTTCTAAATTTAAAGGCAAAAATTTAAAAGAAAGTTTAGAACTTATCAAAAATGAAAAACTCACTTTCATCTCAAGAGGCGATAAATCGGGTACTGATAATAAAGAAAAAAGTCTTTGGAAAGATCTTGGTGGTGTGCCTGAAAAAGAAAACTGGTATCAACAAAGTGGACAAGGTATGCTAGCAAGCATTAAAATCGCTGAAGAAAAAAAAGGTGTGATTTTAACTGATCGTGGCACTTATATCAAATATGAAGCCAGTGAAAAAGGAAATCCAAGTTTAGTCATTGTAAATGAAGGTAATGATAGCCTTAAAAATTTTTATTCTGTTATAGCAACAAATCCTAAACATTGCAAAAATGTTAATTATACTGAAGCTAAAAAATTTATCAATTGGCTTACAAGTGACGATACTTTAAGTTTTATTAGCGGATTTAAACTGCTCTATAAACCTTTATTCGTAGTTGATGCAAAAACAAGGAAAGATTAAAATTAAGCAGGTTTTAGCCTGCTTAAAATATTATTTTTACTTATTGTAACTTTTTTATTTATTTTTCAAAACTTTCAGCTTATTTAAAATTCTTCTTTAGATACAATAAAATCAATAATTAAATATACAAGGTCAAATAATGTTCAAAGTAGATTTAAATAGTGATTTAGAGGAAAGTTTTGACACCTATAAAATGGGAATGGATGAAAAAAATTTTAAAAATTTGTAAGCTCAGCAAATGTCGCCTGTGGCTTTCATGCGGGTGATCCTTGTGTAATGGATAAGACCTTAAATTTAGCCAAGCAAAATGGTGTTTGCATAGGAGCACACCCATCTTATCCTGATCTTTTGGGTTTTGGAAGACGCAATATGCAAATAAGCTTTGAAGAAGTCAAAAACCATGCCTTGTATCAACTAGGAGCTTTGGCTTTACTAAGACAAAAGGTATGAAAATACAGCATTTTAAAGCTTATGGCACACTTTATAATATAGCAGCTATTGATAAAAATTTAGCGATAAACGCGTTGTAAAAATGATAAAAGAAGGCAAAGTTACAAGCATAAATGGCAAAGAAATTGATTTAAAAGCGGATAGTATTTGCGTTCATAGGGATAATGTAAAAGCTTTAGAATTTGTTAAAAAAATCAAAGAAAATTTAGAAAAAGAACAAATTCAAATTTGTGCTTTGGAAAATTTTATATAGGTTTTAACAATGTTTAGTGTGCATTTTAGTGGAAGCAAGGCTTTGCTTTTGCTTTTTATTAAACAAGAAATTTCACCTCAAATCAATGCTTATGTTTTAAGCACGAAACAAAGGATACAAAAAGCCCTAAAAGAAGGTGAAATTTTATGGTATTGATGAGTTGATAAGTACTTATGCAAGCTTGCTTATATACTTTAATCCTTGTATACTTTCTTTAAATTCTTTGCTTGATTTTTTGAAAAAAATTAAAAAGGATATTAAACTTACGGAGCAAAACTCAAGTCTTTGTATAGAAGTTCCACTTTGTTATGATGAAGAATTTGGACTGGATTTAGAATTTCAATCAAATTTAAAAAGAAGAACTTATATCTCTTCACACTAAGCCTTACTATCTTGTTTTTATGCTAGGTTTGGCAGGTTTTCCTTATCTTGGAGGTTTGGACAAAAAACTTTTTACCCCACGCCTTTCAAGCCCTAGAGCAAAAATAGAAGCTGGAAGTGTAGGTATAGCCAATAAACAAACAGGAGTTTATCTTATTTCAAGTCCAGGGGATTGGTAAATCATTGCTAGAACATCTTTGGAATTTTTTGATAAAGAAGATGAAAAAATTCCACTCTTTTAAAAGCGGGTATGTTTTTAAAATTTAAAGCCATTTCAAAAGATGAATTTTTTGAGTTCCAAGAGCAAGTTGCTAAAAAATCTATCAAAAGGAAATTTATGAGTATAAAATCATTGAAGCATTTATAAATTCGAGTTTGCAAGACTTTGGTAGAAAAAAATTTGCTAAATTTGGCATAGCAAGAAGTGGGGCTATGGATGAAGATGCCTTAAGAATGACAAATATCTTACTTGGAAACAAACAAGATGAAGCAGGAATTGAGCTTTATTTAAAGGGTGGAAAATATAAATTTTTAGATGAGAATTATTTTGTTTTAAGTGGGGCTGAATTTGAGGCAAAGCTTAATAATCAAAAAATAAAAACTTGCAAGGTATATAAAGCAAATAAAGGCGATATTTTAGAACTTGGTTTAGCAAAAATAGGTTTTCGTGGGTATTTATGCGTAGCAGGTAGCTTTGAAGTAAAAAGTTTTTTAAACTCTAAATCCAGCGATGCTAAAATGAGAGTTGGAATTTTTAAAGGAAGAGCTTTGCAAAAAGATGATATTTTAAATACTCATAATACTTTTATACCTTTTAATTTAGAAGCTAGAGAATGTGAAAATCCTATTTTTAAAAGCTCAAAAGATCCTATTATACGCGTTATTTTAGGAACAAATAAAGATGTTTTTACTCAAAAAGGCATAGATGCTTTTTTAAATACTAGTTATAAAGTGTGATAGAATGGTGATTTATACAGAATCTAGCAAAAGTATAGAGCATAAAAACTCAACAGATATTATTTCAGATCCTGCAGTTTTTGGAAGCATACAGGTACCAAAAAGTGGTATTCCTATCATTTTAATGGCAGTAGGACAAAGCACAGGAGACTATACAAAAATAGCCACGGTTATAGAAAATGATCTAAGCTTTTTTGCCATAAATATTGATAAAATATATAGCACCTATAGCCAAGGCACAACCTAACAAGGTAAGTGCATTTGGCACCTCATCTAGTATAAAATAGCTGCAAATTAAAGCACTAGCAGGAGTGATTAAAACAAAAGAATTTGCCTTAACACTCCCTAAAATGTGAATCCCATAATAATAAATACTAGTACCTATAATAGTTGATAAAAAAGCAACGACAAACATACTGATCCAAAATTTAAATTCAAAATGAAAAATTTCATAACTTTTTACATCAAACAATACCCAAGAAAACATTAAAACAGAAATGAGATTAATATAAAAGTTAATCGCCAAAGGGTGAGCTCCTTTGGCTTTATGATTAAACACTGCTATCAAAGCCCAAATAAAAGAACAAGTTAAAAATAAAATATTAAATTTACCAAATAAATCTTCTAAACTCCCTAAATTTAACAAACAAAATCCAGATAATAAACCTAAAAATAATCCTAAAATTTCACTCTTTGTGATCTTGTGAGTTGATTTTTTATCTTTTTGAAATAATATCGCTATCATAAATATAAAATAAGAAAAAATAGGAATCATAGTTGTAACCAAAACACCGCCTTTTCCAGCTAAACCATGCTTAATGGCAATAAAAAATACAAAAGTATAAAACCCATTTAAAATTCCTGCTATCAGCACCCATTTTAAAATAGATTTTTCAAGCCTTAAAGGAATTCTTAAAAAGCCTAATACCATCAAAGAGCCTAGCAAAACAAAGAAAAAACGCCAAAAAGTAATCACAGAAGTATCAGCATAAGCTGATAAAATCTTAGAAGTAGGCCAAGATGAGCCCCATAAAAACATAGCTAAAACAAGCAAGATATACAAATACTTTGTTCGAGTCAATGTTACACCTTGAAATTTTTAAGTCAAATTTTTTAAAAAATTTTTTTCAAGTGTAGTTCATACTCGTTTAGATATTTTTCCACTTGAGGATTTTTTACCACATCATTACACATAAAAGTTGGTAAAGCTTTCATACCTATAAATTCATGAGCCTTATGCAAATGCCAATACACCATATCTACACCCTTTCCTTCAAAAAATTCATTTTTATCATTAAAGGCTTCAAGAGGTGCATTCCAAGTGAGAGAAAACATGTATTTTTTACCATGATCTAAACCACCTTTTCCGTAGTTTTTACTAGGATTTTCATGAGTTCTTCCATCATTTTTAAAAAGCACTCCAGCACCCAAACCAAACACTTCATCGATATATTTTTTAACTATCCAAGGCTCGCCCATCCACCAAGCTGGCATTTGATAGATCACAGCATCAGCTTTTATAAATTTTTGTATCTCTTCTTTAGGATCATATCCTTGATCTATGTGAGTTTGATCTACTTCGTATCCTAATGTTTTTAAAATTTCTAAAGCATGATTATGCAATGTTAAATTAAGCTGTCCTTTTGAACTTCCAAATTCTTTAGCACCATTAAGCAAGAGTATATTTTTCATTTTTATCCTTTTTTAAATTTTATGATACAATTATAACTTAGCATAATATCATTTTCAATACAGAAAATAAAGTAAGATACTATACTAAAGGAATGTTAAATGACTAAAGAGAATTCTCAGTGCAATTTCGAAGAATGTGGATTTAACTATACTCTAGCATTAATTAATGGAAAATATAAAATGAGTATTTTATACTGCTTATTTCGCTATGAAATCGTGCGTTATAATGAACTCAAACGCTTTTTAAGCTCCATATCTTTTAAAACTTTAACCAATACCTTAAGAGAACTAGAAAATGATGGTTTAATTATCAGAAAAGAATACGCTCAAATTCCACCCAAGGTAGAATATAGCTTATCCAAACGCGGACAAAGTTTAATTCCCATTTTACAAGCTATGTGCAAATGGGGCGAGAAAGACAAAAAGGAAAAAAATGCTTGAATTAATTGGCGAACTTTCTTTACAAAATTATATGGGAGAATGGCTTGAAATGGCTAGAAAACCCGCCTTTTTTCAAAAATCTTGCCTAAATTCAAAGGCAAAATACGAGCTTAAATATAAAAATGGTGTTCCTTATGTAGAGATTGAGAATTTTTGCAGTAAAGAAAATGAAATTTCAAGCATAAAAGGTAAGGCAAAAATCGTTTCAAATAGACAATTAGCAGTGAGATTTAATATCTTTATGAACCTTTTTAATAGAGTAAATTATGAAATCATTTTTATTGATAGCGAGTATAAAGTTGCCATTGTGGGTAGTCCTGATAAAAAATATCTTTGGATTTTAGCAAGAAATATAATAGATGAAAAAAGCACAAAAGAGCTTTTAGACATCGCTAAGCAAAGAGGATTTGACATTAGCGATGTAGTTTTTGATAAGTATTAAATTATTCTTTTGTCATATCAATAACATAGCGAAATTTAGCCTTTCCTGAGGTTAGATTTTCATAAGCTTTATCGATTTCTTGTGGGGTAATAAGCTCGGTTTCTGGATAAATTCCATGTTTTAAAGAAAAATCAAGCATTTCTTGAGTTTCAGCAATACCGCCAATTAACGAACCATAAACCTTTTTGCCTGCCTTATGTACAAGCTCGTTTATGCCTATATTTACCTTATCTTCCACAGGAGGTAAGCCAACTATAGCCATTTCGCCACCAAATTTAAGTAAATCCAAATAAACAGCAGGATTATAAGGCGTTGGAATGGTTGAGATGATTAAATCAAAGCGTTCTTTTACGGCGTTTTTATCGCAGCTTGTGTAAAATGAGCTTACACCCATAGCCAAAGCATCGGCTTTTTTGTTTTCATTTCTAGCAAAAACGCTAACCTTTGCACCCATTTTAACAGCGTATTTTACAGCCATCATACCAAGTCCGCCAAAGCCTGCTATAGCAACGCTTGAGCCTTCTTTTATCTTAGAAAATTTTAAAGGCGAGTAAGTGGTAATACCCGCACAAAGCAAAGGTGCAACCTTATCCATCGGTGCACTTTTTGGCACACAAATGGCAAATTTTTCACTTACAACTATGTTGTTTGAGTAGCCCCCATAAGTGTTTTCATTGCCATGAAATACATCGCAACTATTGTAAGTAAAGATGGTTTTGCCATTTTCGCAAAACTGCTCTTGTGAGCGTTTGCAAGCATCGCACTCACCACATGAATTTACCATACAACCAACCCCTGCGTAATCTCCTACTTTAAATTTACTCACATTTTTACCCACAGCGATAACTTCTCCTGCTATCTCATGCCCAGGCACGCAAGGATAAGTAGCTTCTCCCCACTCGCTTCTTCGGTGTGAATATCGCTATGACAAATGCCTGCATATAGGATTTTAATCAAAATATCATTATCACCAATAGCGTGGCGGCTAAATTCAAAGGGTGTAAATTTCGCATCCTTGCTAAGCATTGCATAACCTTTACTTGCAATGCGATTGTTTTCTAAAATTTTGTATTGCATTTTTGCTCCTTTTTTGATTTTTTATAATTATAAAACATTAGAGTAGCTATAAGTCAAGAGAGAAAATAATTTTTTAAAAATTAGAAAAATACTTGATGTGTTAAAATTTTTTTGATTTTTTAACGTATTTTTTTATAATGTTAAAAATCTTTAGAAATTTTAAAATATAAAAGAATTTATACAACCAAAGCTACTTCTAAATATAAAGAAATTGTGTGATAAAGGGGCGATTTAAATGAATGGAATATATAAAATAAAACAAATTTTTATAGCGAAGATTTCTTAGAGATTTTATTTTTTTATCCTTAAACAAGGATAGAATTTTTAATAAAGTATTAAAAATTTATAAAAATTTAATATTTTTAAAGTATATCAAAATGGATAAAAATCATTATTATATAAATATAAAACTTTTAAGATTTTTTTTAAAAGGAATTTTTAGATGCAAAGCAAAAAAAGAATTTTAGAAAAAATTAAAAATATTGCTTTTATTTATAAACAAATTCGTCTTATAACACTTGAAGGTTCAAGAGTAAATAAGAAAGCTAAAAAGGATAAATATCAAGATTATGATATTTCATTTTTTCTAAAATCTAAAAATTTGAGAAAATTATTAAACCTAAACAAAAGCAAAGATATCAAAAAAGCAAAATTACCTAAATTTATTAAAAATTTTGGAAAAATTTTATTTTATCAAGCGCCTGAAAGCTTTGAATTCTATAAAGCTGATTTGCCTAAAAATTGGGTGAGTTTTTTGGTGATTTTTAAAAATGGAGTGAGAATAGACTTTAAATTTATCCCCTTAAAATCATTGAAACATTATTATAAATTTGAACCTTTAAGCAAAGCGCTTATAGATAAAGATCAAAGATTTAAGAAAACTCAAAATGAGAATGTTTTTTGCATTAAGAAACCAACAGAAAAAGATTTTGATGAAATATGCAATGAGTTTTATTTTACTTTTACAAAATTAGAAAAAGCTCTTTTAAGAAAACAATTTATAATGTCAAATTATTTGTTAAATTCTATGCGTGAAACACTTTTTGATATGCTTAGTTTTAAAGTGGGGCTTAAATTTGGTTTTGAAATTTGGCTAGGTAAACAAAATACTGATATTCTAAACTTTTTAAAGCAAAAAGAAATAAAAATTATCTTAAATTCTTTTAATACTACTTCACTTGAACAAATTGAAAAAACAAGAAAAAAGCTTGAAAATTTATTTCACAAAAACACCAAATTTGTAGCAAAAAAGAATGACTTTAAGCTTTTTTCTTATCGAAAAAATGTAAAAAAATATTGCAAAATTTTAAGAAAATTGTAAAGTAACCGTTATTCAAATTAAAATATGTTATTATTGTTTTAAAATTAATTTAGGGTTAAAAATGAATTTTTCAGAGCAGGATACAAGGGTTAAAATTATAGATGAGAAATTAAAATTAGCTTTATGGAATGAAGAAAACATAAAAAGAAATTATTATTTTACAGATGGTAGGAAACTTTTAGGTGGTAAAAGAGCACAAAGAAAATTTGCAGATTATTTGCTTAGATATGAAGGAAACAACCTTACTATAATAGAAGCTAAAAAATTTAGCAAAGATCCTTTAGATGGTTTATCTCAAGGCATAGAATATGCAAAAATTTTAAATGTGCCTTTTGTATATAGTAGCAATGGAGAAAAAATTTATGAATACGATATAAGAAGTCATAGTGGTAAATATATAGATAAATTCCCAAGTCCTAAAGAACTTTTTGATAGGATTTATGGCAATGTCAAAGAATGGCAATACAGGCTTTTAACTCAAAATGTTATGTATATTCCGCAAAAAGAATTAAGGTATTATCAAAAAATAGCCATAGACAAAGTCATAGAAGCTATTATAAATAACAAAAATAGAATTTTACTCACTCTTGCTACAGGCACAGGAAAAACAACCATAGCTTTTAATTTGTGCTATCGTTTGTTAGAGGCAAGATGGAATAAAGAAAACAAAGATCAAAAGCCTAAAATACTATTTTTATGTGATAGAGTGAGCTTAAGAGATCAAGCCTTAGGAGAATTTAATCCTATAGAAAGTGATTGTAAGGCAATTAGTGCCGAAGAAATAAAGAAAAATGATGGAAAAATCATAACAAATGCAAATGTTTTCTTTGGAATTTATCAAAGCTTAGCCGCAAATTCAAAAGAACAAGAAAACACCCAAGAAGAACAAGAGAGCAAATTTTATCTTCAATACCCAAAAGATTTTTTTGATCTTATCATCATAGATGAGTGCCACAGAGGTGGAGCAAACGAAGAAGGAAGCTGGAGAGCTGTGCTTGAATATTTTTCCTATGCGACTCAGCTTGGTTTAACCGCTACTCCAAAAAAAGAAGAAAACATAGACACTTATGAGTATTTTGGTGAGAGTGTTTATGATTATAGTCTTAAAAGTGGTATTGAAGATGGATTTTTAACCCCTTATAAAGTCAAACTCATAAAAACAACTTTGAGTGATGGTTATACCTATAATCCTGATGATTTGATACAAGGTGAGCTTGAAAAAGGCTTTTATAAACAAAGTGAGTTTGAAAGAAATATCTTTTTACCAAACTATAATGACTTTATCGCTAAGAAAATTTTAGAGCTTATAAATCCCATGGATAAAACTATAATTTTTTGTGCAAATCAAGCTCATGCAAACGAGGTAAAAAGAGCTATAGATAAATATAAAAGCGTTAAAAGAGATGATTATTGTGTAAGAGTTACGAGTGATGAAGGTAAAATAGGGCTTGATTATCTAAAATTGTTTCAAGATAATGACAAAAGCTATCCTGTCATACTTACTAGCTCTAAAATGCTCACAACTGGAGTTGATGCAAAAAATGTGCGAAATATAGTATTGCTAGCAAATATAGGTTCTATGGTGGAATTTAAGCAAATCATCGGGCGTGGCACTAGGGTTTATGAAGGCAAAGACTTTTTTACCATACTTGATTTTGTCGGTGCGACTAAGCTTTTTTATGATCCAAAATGGGATGGTGAAAAAATAGAAGAATTAAAAGAGCAAGATGAAAAAGAAAAAATCACTAAAGAGCATATAAAACAAACAAAAGAAGAAAGCAAAGAAAAAAAGAGCGTAACCATACACTTAAAAGGCACAAAACTTAAGGTTTTAGATATCACAACTACTTATGTAGGAGCACAAGGTAAGCCACTTAGCACTAAGGAGTTTTTGGAATTTTTGATAGGAAAGCTTGGTGAGTATTATGATGATGAAGCAAAATTGCGTGAAATTTGGAGTGATCAAAAAAATAGAGAAAGATTTTTAAAAGCCCTTGCAAATGATGGAGTAGATGAAGATGCTTTAAAAGATCTAAGAGAAATTTTTCAAAAAGATTGTGATATATACGATGTTTTAGCGCATTTAAGCTTTAATGCCGAGATAAAAACAAGGCAAGAGCGTGTTTTGCAAGTAGAAAATAGTGAGTTTTTGAAACGCTTTCAAAAAGAAAAAGCTATAAAATTCATAGAATTTTTACTAAATAGATATCAAGAATACGGCATAAAAGATTTTGATGATGGCTTAAAACCGCTTATAGAGCTTAGTTCTTTAGGCAATGTAAGAGAATTGGCCGATGAATTTGGTGGCTTAGAAATTCTAAAACAAAGTTTTGATGATTTACAAAGGGAGATTTATTTAAAATAATTATAATTAAATATTTCTAAAAACAAAGGAGATTTTATGGCAAAAAATGTAGTTGAATTGCATAATAAACAACTTGAGAAATATTCTGATTCATTAAATGAATTGGTTCAAAAATTAGGTATACCAATAGATGTATTTCAAAATTATAATGACAGAATAATAGTTATAGTTAATCTTGAAAATATTTTATCTCGCATTGAGAAACATAAATTACAACAAGCAAACTATATTTCAAAATTCATGGCTTCCATTTCTGTTGGTTTATTTGATGCTGCGTTAAACTATTTATGGAATGAAACTATACTAAATATCAGAAATAAAATAATACAATATGATATCTCTTATTTTTTAGAGCAATCTTCTTTAAATGAGAATAATAAACGACAAATTAAATCAGATGAAGATTTGAGTAAATTAACGGATTTTGATTTATTAAAAGGTGCCAAAGAAATTGATTTGTTGAGTGAGACTGGTTATAAAAAATTAAATTATATTAGAGAGATGCGAAATGAAATGAGTGCAGCACACCCAAATAACAATGCTTTGAATGCTTATGATATGCTATCGCATTTGCAAACTTGCATAGATGAAGTAATTTGTTCTAAAGAGTCAGAAATAGCAATAAAAGTGAAAAAATTTCTAGGAAATATTAAAAAAAACTCTTTATCTGAATTAGAGATTATAGAAATTGGAGCATTTATAGAAAATCAATCCGATAAAAAAATTAATGCTTTAGCATTAGGTTTATTTGGTATTTATACTGATGAAAATACTGCTAATTTTGTTATTGATAATATAGATGCTTTATATCCATATATATGGAACAATTTAAAAGATGAAATAAAGTATAAAATTGGTATTAAAATTGCGGAATATTCTGCAAATGGTGACAATAATAGAAGTGCTAAGGGAAAAGAGTTATTAAAAAATGTTGATGATGGAATGTCTTATTTATGTAAAGAACATAAAATTGTAGAACTAAAAAAAGAGTTGGAAAATCTTATCAATGCGCACAATGCATATGATAATTTTTATAAAGAGCCATATTATGCTAAAAAAATAGAGAATTTGGTTGGTAAAAAATTTGATATTCCAAAAAATATAGAATATGAGTATGTTTTAACTATAACTAATGTATTTTTGGGTAATGGATGTGGAATTTCATGGGAGGCTAATGAAATTTATTTGTTTCTTATGGAAAATTTTACAGAAAATCAAATTAAATTAGCTATACAATCAATTTTAGAAGATGAGATAAATAGAAAGTTAGAATTTAGTAAAATAGCAAGAGAACAATTTTTAAAAATGATTGGAATATTTAAGAAAAAATTAAAAAATTCTAATTTGATTAAAATATGTGAAGATATGGAAAAAAGTCAAAATTTATATGCTTTTTTCGGAAAAGATATTGATGAAGAGTCAAAAAAAAATATTTTAAATACTCGCTTTAGTTAATGATGAATTATTGGGAAGTTAAAAAGCTTGGTGATATTGCTGAAATTTCAAGCGGTGAAACACCATCAAGAAATAAAAAAGAATATTGGGAAAATGGAATTATACCTTGGGTAAAAATAAAAGACATTAAGGAAAATTTTATTTCTACCACTAAAGAATTTATTACAGAGAATGGCTTAAAAAATTCTTCAGCAAAATTATTTAAAAAAGGAACTTTGCTTTATTCTATTTTAGCTATTTGTGTTTTTATTATATTTGTTACTTTCATGATGAGTAAGTATTATTCACAACAAGCTATAGAAAGTTATAAAGAAATTATGATGGAAAATAATATATGTCAAAATTTACAAAAGTAAAATTAAAAAATTGTGCAACTTTTATAAATGGTATGGCTTTTAAGCCTATTGATTGGGATGTAAAAGGCTTACCTATTGTTAGAATTCAAAATCTTACAGGAACAAATAAAAATTTTAACTATTATTCTAAAGAATACAATCCTAAATTTGAAATTAATAATGGAGATTTGCTTATTTCTTGATCTGCAAGTTTGGGTATATTTATATGGAATAATGATAAAGCTATTTTAAATCAACATATCTCTAAAGTTGTATTTTACAAAATAGAAATTAATAAAAAATATTTTTATTTTTGCATCTTAGATGTTTTAGAAGAGATGAGTGAAAAAACCCATGGTTCTGTTATGAGACATATAACTAAAGGTGATTTTGATAATATTGAAATCCCATTACCATCACTTAAAAAGCAAGAAAGGATAGTGGGAATTTTAGATGAGTTAATACAAAGTGCTTTACAAAAAGCTTTTAATCCTTTAAAAGATAATACTAAGAAAAATTATCAACTCCCGCAGGGTTAGGAATGGAAAAGTCTGGGTGATATAGGGGAAATAATTACAGGAACAACGCCTAACAAAAATAATCCGAATTTTTATAGAAATGTATCCATTGTTTAAACCTAGTGATTTAAATGGAGATATGATAATAAAATATGCTAGCGATAATTTATCAAAATTGGGTTTTAACAATGCAAGAAATATACCAAAAGATACGATTTTAGTGGTTTGTATAGGCACTTATAGGGAATAGGATTAAGTGGAGTTAATGGAAGTTGTAATCAACAAATTAATGCTATTATCCAAATTCTAAATTTCTACCAAAATTTTTATTTTTTTATGCTTGAGTAATTATTTTCAAGAGATTCTTAAAAATAACGCATCTCAGGCAACTTTACCTATTATAAATAAAACAGAATTTTCTAAATTACAAATCCCCCTGCCTCCATTGAAAGAACAAAAGCAAATTGCTTCACATTTAGATGAGCTTTCTTTAAATATAAAAGATTTAAAGCAAAATTATCAAGCACAGATAAAAAATTTACAAGAGCTTAAAAAATCATTGCTAGATAGAGCTTTTAAAGGAAGATTATAAATGTTAAAAAATTTGCCAAATTTTAACACATTGGCTTGATATGTTAAAAATTTTTGATTTTTTTAACATATTTTTTTATAATGTTAAAATTTTTAGAAAAAATTAACATATTGGAAAATTATGAAAGAATTTATACCTCAAAAATTGCCTTTAAATATAGAATTAAATGCAAATATTTATAGTCTTATCATTAAAGCTTCTAGAAAATTAGCAGAGTTAAATGGACTTAGTAAAAGTATACCAAATCCAAGTATTTTAATCAATGCTTTGATTTTGCAAGAAGCAAAAGATTCGAGTGAGATAGAAAATATCATCACAACACATGATGAACTTTTTTTATCACGAGTTGATGAAAACAAACTCACAAGAGCAGCAAAAGAAGTGAAAGATTATGAAAGTGCTTTGAAAAAAGGATATGAGTTATTAAAAAAAGAGCAGTTATTAAGAAATGCACATATTTTAGAAATTCAAAAAAGATTAGAAAGAAATAATGCAGGTTTTAGAAAACAAAGTGGAACTATGCTTAAAAATCCTATTACAGGAGAAATCAAACACATACCACCCCAAAATCCTAATGATATACAAGAACTTATGGGAAATTTAGAACTATACATTAACGATGATAGTTTAGATGAATTTGATTTTTTAGTAAAGATGGCAATTATACATTATCAATTTGAAAGCATTCATCCTTTTTATGATGGCAATGGCAGAACGGGTAGGATTATAAATATACTTTATTTAGTATATAAAGGACTTTTGGATTTTCCTATTTTATATCTTAGTGCTTATATAGTAAAAAATAAAGATGAATATTATAAGCTTTTGCAAAAAGTGCGTGATGAAGGAGCTATTTTAGAATGGATAGAATACATACTTAAAGGCATAGAGCAAACCGCTGTAAAAACTATTGAAACTATTATTACGATAGAAAAAATGATGCTAAATGTAAGCGAAATTTTACAAAATAAAACGAATTTTTATAGTAAAGATTTTGTGGAGCTTTTGTTTTCTCATCCTTATACAAAGATAGAATTTTTAATAAAAACATTAAATATTTCTAGACAAAGTGCTTCAAAATATCTTAAAATTTGTGAAAATTTAGGGGTATTAGAGTGTATTAAAATGGGTAGAAATAATTATTATATTAATATAGAACTATTAAAACTTTTCAAAAAAGGAATTTTTTAATACAAAATAAAATAGATAAAATTACAGATATTTTAAGAAGAGATGATGGTATAAGCGGTGCTATGCACTATACAGAACAAATTAGCTGGATACTTTTTTTAAAATTTTTAGATGATTATGAGACAAATTTAAAAGATTTAGCGTTTTTAGATGGCAAAGATTATAAAAGCATTTTGCAAGAAAAATTTAGCTGGAGTATTTAGGCAGCGCCTAAAAAAGATGGCAAACTTGATGTAAAAAATGCTTTAAATGGATCAGATTTGCTTGAATTTGTAAATAAAGAGCTTTTTCCTTATCTTAAAAATTTTAAAAATAATGATGATTTTAAAAGTATAGAGTATAAAATCGGTGGAATTTTTGAGTTTATAGACAACCGCATAGCAAATGGACATACTTTAAGAAAAGTGATAAATATCATTGATGAGATTAGTTTTAATAAAGAAGATGAAGTATTTGCCTTAGGTGAAGTTTATGAAAAACTTCTAAAAGATATGGGTAGCGATGGTGGAAATAGTGGAGAATTTTACACCCCTCGTCCTTTGATAAAGACTATGGTGGAAGTAATAGATCCTAAACCAAAAGAAAGAATTTATGATCCTTCTTGTGGTAGTTGTGGATTTTTAGTTGAGAGTTTTTTACATATTTTATATAAAGACAGAACCAAAGGCAAAAAAGCAAATTTAAGCGTAGAAGAGCTTGAATTTTTAAAAAATGATGCTCTTTTTGGTAAAGAAAAAACTCCACTTAGCTACGCAATGGGCGTTATGAATATGATACTTCATGAAATTTCAAGTCCAAATATCATAAAAACAAACACTTTAAGTAAAAAAATCACAGATATAACAGAACAAGAAAAATACGAAGTAATACTTGCAAATCCACCTTTTGGAGGTAAAGAAAAAGAACAAATTCAAGAAAATTTTCCTATAAAATTAAACGCTACTGAACTTTTGTTTTTAAACACATTTTAAAATCTTTAAAAAACAACGGAAGATGTGCGATCATCGTGCCTGAAGGTGTGCTTTTTCAAAATTCAAATGCCTTTGTGAGTGTAAAAAAGATTTACTAGATGATTTTAATTTAGAATGCGTTTTGAGTTTGACAAGTGGGGTATTTTTGCCTTATAGTGCTGTTAAGACTAATGTGCTTTTTTTCTCTAAAGGTAAAAAATGTATTTGTGAAGGCGATGGAGTTTATTACTACGAGCTTATACCGCCTTATAAACTTACTAAAAACAAGCCTTTAGAATACGCACATTTTAAAGAATTTCTAAAATGCTACAAAGAAAGAAAAATCACTGCTAATTCTTGGCTTGTTAGCAAAAAAGAGCTTGAAGAAAGAAATTATGATTTAAGTGCTAAAAATCCAAATGTAAAAGAAGAAAAAATCCTAAGAACTAGTGAAGAGATTTTAAATTCTTTAGAAGAAAATCTAAAAACACAACAAGAATATCTAAATGAGCTTAAAAGCATACTAAAATGATTGCAAGTTTTTTGATAAAACTAATTTACAAATAACTTATAAGCTCAATTTACAATAAATATTTATTGCTTGCATTCTACTTTTTAATATCATCAAGCAAATTTAGAGCATTTAAAGCCCTTGGATAACCGATATAAGGAATAAGAGCTGCAATGATATTTAGCAACTCTTTTCTACTTTGCCCCATATTAAGATTGCCTTGTATATGGGCTTTTACTTGATTATCTAGACCGCCAAGTGAGATAAGATATACAAGGGTTAAAAGCTCTCTAGTTTTTAGATCAAGTCCCATGCGTGTATAGTAGTCTCCAAAACAATTCGCACTCAAAAAATCATTTATAAAAGCTTTATCTTCTGGTGTAGTTTCTATCATTTTAGTGATATTGGCTTCACTAAAAATAGCATTTTGTATTTCCCTGCCTTTTATTTTGCGATTTTCTTGCGTAGTAGTACCTTGTGGAGTTAAAACTAAGGCGATATTTAGTTTTTTAAACACTTTATTGCAAAGGCTTAAAAAATCACATACTCTAGCAAAACCCACATAAGGCGTAGCTTGATAAATCACTTCTTTAATGACAATAGGACTTATATCGTTCTTGATTACACCTTGAAGTAAAGCTTTAAACTCTATTTTTCCACCTACTGCTAAAGTAGAAGCAAGAGTGATTAAAAAATATTTTTGTGTATCCAAATTTGCTTTTATAAAGCTCTCATCAAAAGTAAAATTTATATGATTGATAAAATACTCTTTATCACTTGCAAAAAGTTGATCCTTTTTTGCTCCTCCTAAGAGTTTTTCAAAAATTTCTCTTGCTTTTTGTCTTAATTGCATGGTTTTATCCTTTGTGGTTTTTAAAATTTGTGAAAAAAGAGCATTTAAAATACTCCAAAAACATAAAAGTTTTTATAAAATTTTTGTGTTTTATTTACAAATTTCTTTACTCTCTTGCTTCTTTTAAGGCATTTTCATATTCTTCATCGCTTACAAGCTCAAGCCATTCTACATTTTTACCTTCTTTTTCGCCTGTAAGTGCTATGTGTGCTCCACTACTTGTATTAGTTGCACCATGAAAATGCTTTACTCCTATAGGACAGCTTATCACATCGCCTTTTTTAGCTATAAAGGCTTTTTGCCCTGGAACTTTTGTGATGATTTCGCCCTCTGTTACGATTAAGGTTTGTCCTTGAGGATGAGTATGCCATGCACTTCTAGCACTGGCTTCAAATTCAACCAAAGCCCCACTAAAATTTCTCCACTCATTTGATTTAAACATCATAGAAACTTTTACATTTTTGCTAAAAAATTTACTATCGCCTTTAAAACTTCCATGAATTCCTTTACTTTCAAGTTCTTGCATTTACACTCCTTTAACAAAACTACATAAA
This sequence comes from Campylobacter sp. BCW_4321, assembly GCF_001763075.1. Classification (NCBI taxonomy): domain Bacteria; kingdom Pseudomonadati; phylum Campylobacterota; class Epsilonproteobacteria; order Campylobacterales; family Campylobacteraceae; genus Campylobacter; species Campylobacter sp. BCW_4321. The sequence continues at coordinate 124,703 of NZ_MJYA01000066.1, forward strand.
ACCATTACAATAAGAAATAAACCAAACTTTTTATTTCCCAACTCTAAGAGCTGCTTCACCGGCATACCGATCCCCTTTGATTATTATTTTTTCTAAAATACTCTTTAAATGATTTAATTCTTCTTGAGTAAAATGAGTATTAACAGCATTAATATTTTCTTCTAACCTTCGTAAATTTGTTGTTCCAAAAATAGGCACAATAAATGTTTTTTGCACCAAAACCCAAGCAAGAGCAATTTGTGCTAAAGTAGCATTTTTAGCTTTTGCTATATCTTCTAATGCATAAACTAAATCCAAATTAGCTTTTAAATTCTCGCTTTTAAAACGTGGAACTTGTGATCTAAAGTCATTATTTTCAAAAGTAGAATTTGCATCAAATTTACCTGCTAAAAATCCTTTTCCCAAAGGAGAAAAAGGAACAAAACCTATATTTAATTCTTCCAAAACTTTTAAAAGTTCTTTTTCTGGTCCTCTCCACCATAAAGAATACTCACTTTGAACCGCACTAAGCGGAAATACTGTATGAGCTTTTTTAATGCTTTGCACTCCTGCTTCACTCATACCCCAAGCTTTAATTTTTCCTTCCTTATAAAACTGACCCATTAAATTAGCAACTTCTTCAACTGGAACATTTGTATCAACTCTGTGTTGATAATAAAGATCTATACAATCTGTTTGCAAACGCTTCAAACTACCTTCTAAACTTTCTCTGATTTTATTAAGCGTGCTATCAACAATTTGCTTAGCACCCTCAATTCTAACACCAAATTTTGTTGCTAATACCACTTCATTTCTAAAAGATTTTATTGCTTTACCTACTAATTCTTCATTAATAAAAGGACCATAAACTTCGGCTGTATCAAAAAAATCAATACCAAGATCCTTTGCCCTATGAATGAGTGTTATCATCTCTTTTTCATCTTTAGTTTCTCCATAACCAAAGCTCATTCCCATACAACCAAGTCCTAAGACACTTACTTCCAAATTTCTTAATTTTCTTCTTTGCATTTTTATCCTTTTTTTATTTTTTATTAAAAACTAATAGTTCTTAATTATTAAAACATTTTTCTATCATGTTAATCAAAAGTATAAAACCTAACATCTGGTGTAAGTCAAGAATAAAATTAAATATTTTTAAATTTTTACTCGTTTTTTCCGTTTAATATAATCTTTACTTAAAGGATTTAGCTCATCTTTATTTTCCATAACCATTTTTTCATAATAATCTATTTTAAAATCAAGTTTTTTTATAATACTCTCCAATTTTTTCATATCTTTTAGTGTTTTTTCTTTTAATTTTAAAATAATCTCTAATCTCTCTTTTGCAGTACTCTTTCCTTTAGCACATAAAAAAATATATCTTTTAAGATCCTCGATACTCATGCCAATTTGTCTATAACAATCCACCCAAATCACCCATTCTAAATCTTTTTCACTAAAATAACGCACTCCATTTTTATCTTTTTCCACAAAGGGAAATAAACCTTTATCTAGCCAAAACCTAAGTGTTCTACTAGAAACTCCTGTTTTTCTTTCTACCTCTATGATCGTATAAGCCATTCTAATCCTTTATAAGTATAAATTTCATACAATTCAATTTTTAACTAAATATTTTATTATTTTATATTAATGCTACTTTTTAGAAAAATACATATAATTTTCAATTAATATAATTAAATTTTTAAATTTTCAAGATAAAAGTCAAGAAATATTTTATATTTTTTGATAAAATAATACTAGATTTAATTTTAAATTTAAAAATAAATACAAATAAAGGAAAAAAATGAATAGTATAAAATTTAAGCTTTCTCTTATTGCAAATTTAATTGCAATTTTTGCCTTAATTGTTCTAGGTATTGTAAGTTTTTATTTCACAAAAACCTCATTACATGAAACCACTCTTAAAAATCAAATGGACTTGCTTCAAGCCACGCAATCTGTAGTTGAAAATTTCCGTTCTACAAACCAATTTTTTACTAAAAACTTAGAAAAAGATATCACAAGTTTACCTTATCAATCTTTAAATACTGAAGAAAATATTATTAACAATGTCGGTCCTATATTAAAACACTATCGTCATAGCATAAACGCATTAAATATTTATTTAGGTTTAACAAATGGAAAAGTTCTACTCAGTCAAAGATCCAATGACATAAAAATGCCTGAGTTGCGTGATGATTTAGATATAAAGACAAAAGATTGGTATAAAGAAGCTTTAAAAACAAATGATATTTTTGTTACGCCAGCATATTTAGATACAAATTTAAAACAATATGTAATAACATATTCTAAAGCTATTTATAAAGATGGTAAAATCATAGGAGTGCTAGGTGTTGATATACCATCAGAGAATTTACAAAATTTAGTTGCAAAAACTCCTGGAAATACTTTTTTATTTGATCAAAAAAATAAAATATTTGCTGCAACCAATAAAGAATTATTAAATCCATCTATTGATCATTCTCCTGTTTTAAATGCATATAAGGCTAATGGAGATAATAATTTTTTTACTTATAAACTTGATGGAAAAGAAAGACTTGGAACTTGTACTAAAGTTCTTGCTTATACAGCTTGTATTACTGAAAGTGCTGATATTATAAACGGACCTATTCATAAAGCTGCATTTATTCAAGCTATTGTTGTCATTATTGTAGTAGTATTTAGCGTCATCCTCCTTTATTTCATCGTATCAAAATATCTCTCTCCACTTGCAGCTATCCAAA
>NZ_MJYA01000067.1:0-1112 GCF_001763075.1 Campylobacter sp. BCW_4321
ATTTACTCCAAGTATCCCCACAAATAAATAAAATTCTTCTGCAAGATCCATTTTCTATCATAGAATAAGCTGTGTAAAGTCCATAAACATAGCCAGAACACGATTGATTAATATCAAAGGTTAATGTTTTTTCGCTTAAGCCTAGTTTTCCATGTAAATAACAAGCTGTAGGAGGCATAAAAAAATCTGGAGTTTGAGTGCAAACTATAAGCGCATCTAGTGAGTTTTTGTCAATATTAAATTCATCAAAAAGTATTTTAGCTCCATATTCTCCTAAATCACTTGCAGTTGTTTCTTGATCTGCCTCATATCTATATTGTAAGCCAACATTTTTTTTAATCTGGGATAGTTTTTTAACATCACCCTTGTATCTTGTATTGAGTTCATCATCTATATTGATGAGATTTTGAGGAACTATAGTAAGAACATAGCTTAATTTTGCATGATTAAAGGAGGCTTGCATTATAATATCCCCCCCCCCCAGCATATATTAAGATTTTCAAAATTAAATTCATAATACATTATCATTATAGGATTTTCTCCTTTTGATAAATTTGAACTTTTTTGCATATAAAATCAGTATCTAAAGTAATAAGAGCATTTGCCCAACTAAGTCCTGCTCCAAAAGCACCTAAAACAACTTTTAAAGTTTTTTGTAATGGAAATTGATATGAATTAATATTATCACATAGGGTGGCAGGAATAGAAGCTGCCCCTAAATTTCCATATTTATCTATACTTAAAGGAGCTTTACTATAATCGATTTGTAAACGATTGATAATTATTTCTAAAATTCTTTTATTAGCTTGATGAAAAAAAACAAAATCCAATTTATCTTGGCTGCAATTTGCAAATTTTAAAAGCTGATGAAAAACTTGAGGTTCTCTTCTTGTAGCAAAATTAAAAATTTCAAGTCCATTCATATATACTTGTTTTTCTTTTATATTTCTATTTAAAATTTCAGGTTCTTTCATAGCTTCTAAATTTGTACTTCTAAAAGCTCCAAAAGGCATAAAAAGATATTTCAAACCTTTACCATCTGAACCTAAGTCAAAATAAGATTTATATTCTTTTTGAGAGTATTCGATTAAGGTTACACTTACACCATCGCC